>DATBEY010000129.1:0-42503 GCA_036558765.1 Binatia bacterium
AAACTGACGAAGACCGTGGGGGGAAAATATCGCTGCGTATCGATAGCACCGATCTGGCGCGTCTCGACGCGCAGGGGCAGAGAAAGCGCGGAGAGTCTGGATCAAGAGCGCAGACGGTGCTCAAACTGTCTCAACTATTACGCACTCTGGGGGATCATTTGGACAGAGCTGAGGTGAGCGCATTTCATATCGCCTGGCTACCCTACTCGGTCACCGTCGAATATGAAGAGCTCCGGGGTCACACCGATTCGAGAACTTTCACCGCGGAAAAACTGCAACAGCTGGGTTTGCATTCGAGATTTCGCCGGGGAAACCACAGGAACTGGTGATCAGAATAAGCCACTGTCGAGCTTACGTAGATTAAATTCGAGGCCAATCATCCGGGGCCGGAGTTATTTACGATGCCGCGGCTCCATTCCGGGCGTGTCACTGTCCCTTGTTACGCGAGTATCGGCGCGTTCTGAAGCGCGCATAAGTCATCGCTCAGTGGCCTGCGGGTGCCGCGCCAAAATAGTTTTGCCAGGCGAGATGAAGCAGATCAGTAGAAAGCTCCATAGGAATATTCTCGTACTTGCAAAGATCGGCGCAGCGCTGAATCAAATCGCGCGGCTCGCAAGCGCGGAGCGGCCGCTTGTCCACTTCGTATAGCCGAAATAAGTATTCGATGTATTTGGCGTGATATTCGAAGCCCATCGAGCGGGCATATTGCTCAAAAATCATCGTGTACATCTGCCGATCCGGCGGAGTTATGTAGAGACGATAGCCCATGCGGCGAAGGAAGGCGTCATCCACCAGATCGCTCGGATCGAGGTTAGTTGCGAAAATCAGGAGCTGCTCGAAGGGTACTTCGATCTTCTTTCCGGTATGGAGCGTCAGGTAATCGATTCGCCCCTCGAGAGGAACAATCCAGCGATTGAGAAGATCATGCGGATCCACGCGCTGGCGGCCAAAGTCATCGATGACCAGAGTGCCGCCGTTCGATTTCATCTGAAACGGCGCCTCGTAAAACCGAACCGTGCTACTGTAGATCAAATCCATAGTTTCGATTGTCATTTCACCGCCAACGACGACAATCGGCCGCTTGATCTTAATCCAACGTTCGTCGTAACGATCGGTGCCGGTCACAGGGATCTGCTGGTGATTGTGTTGATCGAAGATCTTTATGACCTGGCCATCCACCTCGACCGCATAGGGGATCCAGATTTCACCGCGTTGCGCGGTGTGAAGGGCGAGGGCGATGCTGGTTTTGCCATTCCCCGACGGCCCCGTCATAAAGAGGCTCCGGCGTGAATTTGCAACTAACCCCAGCGTTTGTACGGTGCTCTCAGGCAAAACGAGTCCGGACATCGCCGAACGTACTGCCTCGGAATGAACCGGATCGCGCGCGGCGCTCTGGCGCAGCACCATTTCACTGTATGCCGGCAACGATACTGGTGCAGGGCCGATATAGCCGTTCATGTCTAAAAGCTGCTGTGCGCGTTGCCAGCCCCGATCGAGTAATCCATAGCGATTGTTGCCGTAGCCGACTAGTCCTCGAATTTCGACAAATTTTTCGCGATAGAGATGCTGTAACAGATTTTCCGTCACCGGCATGGACAACTTGAGCTTTTGGGCCGCACGCTCGGTGGTGCAATTGGCGTCCGCATAGACCGTTTTCAGGGTCAGGTCGGCCAGGAAACCGTAGTCGAGCTGAGTGGCCTCTGGGCTTAACGGGACTGGAGGAATGGCAGTCTCGATTCTTGAAATGACGGCTTCAGGCTTGCTCATGGCGTCTTCGACCTCCATTAGTTCTATTTGCCACAAACCTTGTGATTCCCGACACAGGCAAGCTGGCATTTTAGGGTCTCATGGGCTATTTGGCAATAAAATCTGCAGATCCGGAATAATGATGCAGCGCTTGTATTGCGGCCTATTTCCGCGCTCAGACTCGATTGCAGCAGGTAAATCCTTGTGTTATATCTTTTTTGCTACAGGTAAAACATATGAAACAAGGAATTCATCCAGAATACAGAGTTGCGACAATAACTTGCGCGTGTGGACAAGTGGTAGAGACACGCTCGACGGCCGGCAATATTCACGTAGAAATTTGCTCCAATTGCCATCCTTTCTTTACTGGCAAACAAAAATTGCTGGACTCAGCGGGTCGGGTAGACAAGTTCAGGAAAAGGTACGGCCTGAAGAAGCTAGCGGAGGGTTGAGGGGAAAATTGCTCGATTAGGCTATTTCGTCATGTGAAAGGGCAAAGGGTGATCGTGCTCCCTTTGCCCTTTTTCTTTTTGTCCTCCCAAGAGAGCTACAATGTTAGACAAGCTGGCTGAAGTCGAAAAGCGCTATGTGGAACTGGAAGGGTTGATGTCCGATCCGCAGCTTCTCGGTCAACAACGCGAGTACTCCAAGCTCGCCAAGGAACGGGCTGAGTTGGAAGAGCTCGTTGCTTGTTATCGTGAATGGCGCAAAGTGGAGCGCGAAATACATGACAATCGCCAGCTCCTGGAGGAACCCGATGAGGCGATTCGAGAGCTCGCGAAGCAGGAATTGATCGAGCTCCGCGAGCGTAAAGAAGCACTCGAAAATCACCTTAAAATATTGATCCTGCCGAAGGATCCCAATGATTCGCGAAACGTCATTGTCGAGATTCGTGCGGGCACCGGCGGCGACGAAGCAGCGCTCTTCGCGGCGGAGCTTTTTCGGATGTATTCACGTTACGCCGAATCCCGCCGCTGGCGCGTAGAAATGATGAGCTCGAACCCGACAGGACTTGGCGGTTATAAAGAAATCATCATGAGTATCGAAGGGCAGGGCGCCTATTCGAGACTCAAATTCGAGGGTGGCGTACACCGCGTTCAGCGGGTGCCGGTCACCGAGGGCTCAGGCCGAATCCACACCTCGGCGGTTACTGTAGCGGTGCTGGCGGAAGCGGACGAAGTGGAAATTGCGATCGATCCGAAGGAGATTCGAATTGACGTTTTCCGCTCTTCGGGACCGGGCGGGCAAAGCGTCAACACGACGGATTCCGCCGTACGCATTACGCATATTCCGACCGGAATCGTGATTTCTTGCCAGGATGAAAAATCTCAGCACAAAAATCGCGCCAAGGGCATGAAGATTCTGCGCGCTCGCTTGCTCGAGCGCAAGCAAGAGGAGCAACGCTCGGAAATCGCCGCGACGCGGAAGCTCATGGTCGGGAGCGGCGACCGCAGCGAACGTATTCGTACTTACAATTTTCCGCAGGGACGGCTCACGGATCATCGGATCAACTTTACTTTATACAAGCTCGATCGTGTGATGGAGGGCGAGCTGGACGAAGTCATCGACGCTCTCATCACCCACTATCAAGCCGAATCGCTCAAGGCGGCAGGGAAGCCGGACGCGGACACGAAATCAGCGGCGCCAACCGGTTGAGCCGTCGTGAATCTTTCAGGCATTTTGATGCAAGGGGTCCGGCGACTGCAGGGAGCCGGCATTGACAGCGCTCGTCTTGATGCCGAGTTGTTGCTCGGCTGTGCGCTCGGCATCAGCCGTGAAGAGCTCATTGTCGCCGCGGCTAGAAATCTTTCTCTCGCCGAATCTGACCGCTACGAAGATCTACTCAAACGACGCCTGAATCGAGAACCGCTCGCCTACATCACCGGGCAACAGGAGTTCTGGTCGCTCGATTTTATCGTCAGCTCCGATGTGCTCGTGCCGCGGCCCGAAACCGAGCTATTGGTCGAGATCGCGCTCAAAGAGTTGGCAAATTTAGCTGACACCAAATTACCGCGAATCCTCGAGCTAGGAACCGGGAGCGGCGCCATATCCGTGGCACTTGCAACGGAATCGCCGCAGGCGCAAATATTTGCGACTGAAATCTCACCGGCCGCTCTGGCGATTGCCCGCCGGAACGCGTGCAGACATGGCGTGTCCAAAGGGATCCGGTTTTTACAAGGCGATCTCTTTACCGCGCTCGACCAAGAGCACGAAAACGATTTTGATTTGGTTGTATCCAATCCGCCTTATATTCCCCGCGGGGAGATTTCGAACTTGGAGGCTGAGGTGAGCCGTTGGGAGCCGCGTGCTGCGCTCGACGGCGGTGTTGACGGGCTCAATTTTTATCGACTGATTGCTGAAGAAGCACCGAATTATCTGCGCCAAGGCGGCGTGGTCGCCGTCGAGATCGGCGCTACGATGAGTTCATCGGTGCTGGCGCTGTTCAGAGATAGTGCGGCTTATCTGGATACTCAGCTGCATCAGGATTATAGCGGTCGGGATCGCGTTATTATTGCGCGAACAGGTTTCGGTCCCGAGCTCGTTTAGGAAATCTGTGGATACAATTATTTTACAGGGCGGCAAAGAGCTGGCTGGAGAGGTGACGGTGAGTGGCGCAAAGAATGCTGCACTGCCAGTACTCATCTCTTCCCTTTTGACGGCAGAAGCCTGTGTCTACGAGGAAATTCCGCATCTCGCTGATATTAGGACGACTTTGAAGCTTCTTTCCGGGGTCGGCGAAAGGGTCGAGAGCGGCCGTTGGTTTGACGGCGCCGCCGAGCTGGAGCTCCAAGCCAATCGGATCGAGAAGTTCGAGGCACCGTATGATCTGGTGAAAACCATGCGCGCGTCGTTTTTGGTGCTGGGCCCACTGGTCGCCCGTTTCGGTCGGGCTCGTGTGTCGACACCTGGCGGGTGCGCCATTGGAGCACGACCAATCAATTTGCATCTAAAAGGGTTGGAGGCGATGGGCGCAAAGGTAGAGCAAAGTCATGGTTATATGGAAGTGACCGCGTCTCGGCTGCACGGCGCGAAAATTTATCTCGATCTGCCGTCCGTAGGCGCTACGGAAAACCTGATGATGGCGGCAACGCTCGCCGATGGGATTACAGTGATTGAGAATGCCGCCAAAGAGCCGGAAATCGAAGACCTGGCCCGTGCTTTAAATGCGATGGGCGCGCGAATAGAAGGGGCTGGCGGCGCGATTATTCAGGTCGAAGGCGTGAAAGCCCTGCATGCGGTCAGGCATAGAATTATTCCTGACCGGATTGAGGCCGGCAGTTTTATCATTGCGGCAGCGCTTGCCGGCGGTGATGTGCTGATTAAAGGAGCCCGGGCCCAACATCTCGATGCGTTCTTGATCAAGCTAAAGGAAGCCGGTATCAACTTCATTGCCGATTCCGCCGGCATTCGCGTGCGCCGAGAAGGACCAATTCGGAGCGTCGATGTGACAACGCTTCCCTACCCCGGTTTTCCCACCGATCTGCAAGCGCAGTTTATGGTGCTGATGGCAGTCGCGGAAGGCGTCAGCGTGTTCACGGAAACCATTTTCGAAAATCGCTTCATGCACGCTCAAGAACTCGACCGGATGGGCGCGCAGATCAAATTGGAAGGAAATCGCGCGGTGGTGCGCGGGGTGCGCGAACTTTCAGGCGCACCCGTGATGGCCAGCGATCTGCGCGCCAGTGTGGCATTGATTCTGGCGGGTTTGGTCGCCAAAGGCACGACCGAGGTCTCGCGCGTGTATCATCTGGATCGGGGTTACGAAAAAATCGAAAAAAAGCTTTCGCAAATCGGCGCTCAGATCGTTCGGGTGAGTGGCTAAGCCGTTGTCTTATTCAAAGTTCAACCGTAATTATTCGTTGATCAAGTAAGAGCGAGCAATGCCGATCAGATTAGTGAAGACCACCGACCCTGGATTCAAGCCGCTATTGGGAAGAATCCTGGAACGGCGTGGGACGAATGACGACTCGATTGAGCGGCGAGTTTCGGAAATCATCGAAACCGTCCGTCGCCAGGGCGATCGAGCGGTGTTGCGGTATACCGCTATGTTCGATCACGTCCGTCTCAAACTGTCGACGCTCGAAGTCAAGAAGAGCGAGATCAAAGCTGCACTTAAAACATTGCCGCGTGATGACCTCTCGGCATTGCGGCTAGCGGCCGAACGGATCTCGATTTTTCATCGGCATCAGCTGCAGAAGAGCTGGCAATATCGCGACCGTCTGGGCATGACGCTGGGCCAGCGGATTGCGCCCTTAAAGCGCATCGGTATCTATGTTCCAGGGGGGAAAGCATTATACCCGTCAACCGTGCTCATGAACGCCATTCCCGCTAAGGTAGCGGGCGTTGATGAAATCATTATGGCTTCGCCGCTCGGCGCTGGCAGTTCCATTCTTCTCGCCGCAGCGCGCCTTGCTGGTGTCGATCGAATTTTTCGAATCGGTGGAGCGCAGGCCGTGGCGGCAATGGCTTTTGGAACGCCAACGATTCCTAAGGTAGATAAGATTGTCGGGCCAGGGAACATTTTCGTGGCGACGGCCAAACGCAAGGTTTTTGGAGAAGTGAATATCGACTCCATCGCGGGACCGAGCGAGATTTTGTTGTTGGTCGATGATTCTGCCGATCCGGTCCATGTGGCGGCCGACATGCTATCGCAAGCGGAACACGACGAGCTGGCAGCGGCGCTTTGTGTCACTGCGTCCGTTTCTCTCGCTCAGCGGATCCAGACGGCGATCGCGGATCGTTTACGCAGTACCAAACGGCAGGTGATTACCATAGAGTCGCTGAAAAAATACGGGGCGATCATTGTGGCGCGTGGGACTCAAGAAATGATCGAATTGGCAAACGAGATTGCGCCGGAGCACATCGAGCTAATCGTGAAGCAACCCGAAAAGCTGGCGGCGCGCATTCATAACGCCGGGGCAATCTTTCTCGGTCCTTACTCGGCGCCGCCTCTAGGCGATTATCTTGCCGGCCCCAATCATGTACTGCCGACCGGCGGGAGCGCGCGTTTTTTTTCACCGCTCGGGACCTATGACTTTCTCAAGCGAACGACGATCATTCGAGCCGAGCGCCGTGCCCTGAAGGCATTGGCGCCCACGATCACGCATCTGGCGAGACTGGAAGGATTGGATGATCACGCGCGCTCAGTGGAGGCGCGATTCAGGCAAGACCTATAGGCGATGGGTTGACCAGCGCGCCTATCGGAGCGAGTTCAAGGAGATCAAGATGGCACGGAAAGCCAAAATCGAGCGAAAAACCAAAGAGACCGACATAAAGCTCTCGCTCGAAATTGATGGCTCGGGAAAAGCGGCGATTGAGACGGGTATGCCTTTTCTTGATCATATGCTGGATAGTTTTAGCCGGCACGGCTTTTTTGACATTGATCTTGAGGCCAAAGGCGACCTCGCGGTCGATTATCATCATACGGTGGAAGACGTCGGACTTGTTTTAGGGCAGGCGTTCAAAGATGCCCTAGGCGATAAACGCGGGATCCGGCGCTTCGGTGAGGCGAGCTGCCCCCTTGACGAAGCGTTGGCGAAAGTGGTGGTTGACTTGAGTGGACGGCCCTATCTTTCGTACGATGTAAAGATTCGCCCGGGTCGTGTGGGAGACTTCGACACCGACCTGCCGCACGAGTTTTTTGCCGCGTTTGCCAATCAGTTGGGCATGAATCTGCACATCGATGTGCCGCGCGGCGAGAATCCGCATCATATCATTGAAGCCTGTTTCAAGGCCTTCGCACGGGCGATGGATTTTGCAACCCAAATCGATTCGCGCCTCGAAGGCGTGCTGTCGACCAAGGGGACCTTATAGAGAGCTCGTTCAGCGGTTCAAGTCGTTTAACAACATGATTGCGATTATCGATTACGGGATGGGCAATTTGCGCAGCGTGCAGAAGGGATTCGAACGCGTTGGTTTTGAAGCCGTGGTGACGCGCGATCTCGGGCAGATTCAATCTGCACGCGGCGTGGTTCTGCCCGGCGTCGGCGCGTTTAACGCGTGCATGGAAAACCTCGGTAAACTTGGTTTGGTCGAGCCGATTCGCGACGTTGTGCGGAGTCAAAAACCATTTCTTGGAATTTGTCTGGGATTTCAACTGCTTTTTGCCGAGAGCGAAGAGTTCGGCAAGCAAAAAGGACTCGACCTTTTTCCCGGAAAAGTGGTCGGCTTTCGCGCCAATGAAAATTTCAAGGTTCCGCACATGGGTTGGAATCGGCTCGAGAAGACGAATAACTCGCCATTTCTCGAAGGGATCTGTAGCGGCGATTACGTTTACTTCGTGCACTCGTTTCACGTCGTGCCCGAGGACCGCTCAATCGTCACGACGACGACGGATTACGGCGATCCGTTCGTCTCCAGCATTGCGACCGATCGGCTCTTTGCCTGTCAGTTTCATCCTGAAAAAAGCCAAGACTTGGGTTTGCGGATCCTCGCCAATTTCGGTCGCTTTGTTGCAAACAACTAAAGCATGTTGATTATCCCCGCCATTGATCTCAAAGATGGACGCTGCGTTCGTCTGTTCCAGGGAGAGATGGACAAAGAGACCATTTACTTCGAGAACCCCATCGACGCCGCCAAGCATTGGATCAGCGAGGGAGCCAGCTTTATTCACGCCGTCGACTTGAACGGCGCTATGGAAGGACGGCCGGTACACACTAAAGAAGTGGCGGCAATCTGCCGGCTGTCCGGTTTATCCGTAGAGCTTGGCGGCGGTTTGAGATCGATTGAGGCGGTCGAAGCGGCATTTAACTTGGGCGTGGCCCGCGTGGTGATTGGTACGGCCGCGTACGAGAACGCGGCGTTTTTACGCGCGCTTTGCCAAAAGTTTCCCGAGAAAATTGTAGTCGGCATAGACGCGCGCCAGGGAAAGGTAGCGGTGAAGGGGTGGAAACAAACCACTGCATCGAATGCTATTGAGTTAGCAAAACGCTGTGAGCAAGACGGCGCTGCGCGGCTCATTTACACGGATATTGCTCGCGATGGCACTCAAATCGGCGTCAACATTGATGAGACGTTAAAAATCGCCCGTGCGGTACGCATTCCGATCATCGCCTCCGGTGGGGTGGCGGCACTGGACCATATCCGCAACCTCTTGCCTCTGGAGAAAGAGGGTGTCGAAGGCGTAATCGTCGGAAGGGCGCTCTATGCCGGCGCTTTCAATCTCAAGGATGCCATGGAAGCAGCCAGGTAGAGGATCGCTGTGCCTGCTTGTCTATTTTTGGCTGCCGAAGGTCAGCAACCGCCTCGCGCCCGAGCGTTACCACTTGACATCGATGAGCCAATGGAGTCAAATTCGCGATTGGCATTAGCCAGGAGGAAATCCATGAAGAAGCAATTATCATTGGTTATAGGTACTGTCGTTTTAGCTGGTGGTTTGTTGATCTCGGCGAATCCTAGCGTTGCTCAAGAAGCGAGCGCCCCTGGGCAGCCAAGACCGGGCTTTTTCAGTATTCTCGGCAGTATCCTTTTGACTCCACTCCAGCTAGTGTCTAAAACCGTGACCTGTGTTGGAACGCAAGTAACAGCCGCAGTACCGTACGTGGCGACGTTCGGCGTTGAAGGCGCGTACGACGGCGGCACGAACGGCAGAGACATCGGTGAAACAGCGCGGCGTTCATGCACCGGCTCGTGGATTGTGAGACCGTCACAGGTTGCGCGAGATTACGGCGAATAGGTAATTAAGAACTAGCCCTCGAGAAAGTCGGCTAGCTAAACTCATTCTGGTAAAGGCGTTCACGTTGTGGGCGCCTCATTTCTCCTGCCTCAAGTTTCCACATGGACATTCGATTACATTGAAAACGTTGGGGCACGCTCTGTTAAAACCAACTTTGGCTGGAACTCCCCCAGGACGAATTCAGTCTTTACGCCCCGATTTCATTGAGCGCTCGGTGTGTTTGTTTCCTAGCGGCACCGTGAGCTCCAAAAATATAACGTAATATCCCACATCCATCGATCCACGTAACTAATTATAAAATCCCCGTGATTTGATGATTGCGGCAATTCCGGTTCCGGTGGTTGCCGTGAAACCATCATTTCTCAGCAATAGTGCAACGCAACTATTTCACCGGGTGCTGACCTTAATAGATCGAAGACTTTTTACGTCGTTCATTAACCAAGAGACCCGGACGATATTCATAACCTGATTAGAGACAAACTCGACAACCGAAAGCAAAGACCAGTGCCATCAATAGGGCCAAGCGCGACGTAAAAAACTGCGATTTCATTCGAAAACTCCTTTTTTTCTCGACAAACGACGCCAACAAGCATAACATCGGTATCCGCCCAAAAAGTAAATTATTCTGCCGCCAGGCAACTGTGAGAGACAAAGATCGACTCGGGGCTCCTCCTAGCGAGGTTTTTCTTCACTCATGCTCGTGGCTTCCATTAATTACTGAGACTCAGCGAGAAGCCAGTCGATAAAGTAACTAGCCGAGTAATGTCGTTTTTGTCTTTTCTTGCGAACCGAAAAGAACGCAATATGCCGGGCGTTAGTATGAACGCCTATGCTTAATACCGGCGTCAGTTTTTCGATCGGATCATTTGCAGCGTGGGCTCCTGGAGCGGATACCCGCGATTCTTGGTTGGCATGGGCACATGGGGAACATTCAATTTGTGGAATACAAGCGCCGGCGGTTCGCGCGATGCCGCCGATGCTGCGCCGACGGGCGAGCCTTCTCACTAAAATGGCTCTCGAAGTGGCCTATCAATGTTCGGGCGATCTAATCGATGTGCCCGCGATTTTTTGCTCCCGGCACGGTGAGGCGGCGCGTTCTGTGGATCTACTGCTCGACCTTAGCAAATTTGGGGCGCTATCTCCTACATCCTTCAGCTTGTCGGTTCATAACGCAACGGCAGGACTCTTTTCGATTGCTCGTGGGGACCATGCCAGTACTATCGCGCTTGCTGCCGGTCAAAGCACTGTCGAATATGGCGTAATTGAAGCATGTGGGTTACTCGCAGACGGCGAACCACGAGTTTTGCTTGTGGTTTATGACTGTCCACTACCTGCTGTTTATGAAGCGTTTCAGGACTGCGATGAACAACCGTTTGCGTGGAGTTGGTTGATGCGACCGGCTAGTAATGATGCAGTTTCGCTTTCCTGGTCAGCCTCGCACCATAACCAGTCTATTAATAGCGGGCGATTTCCCGGTGGCTTAGAAATTTTGCGGTTCTTTCTTCGGAAAGATATTCGCCTTGAGCGGACTTGCGATCGACGCCGATGGATCTGGTTGCGACATGGTTAATAATATCCAGCGGTTTTGGCGCGTGCTCGGCACAGGGTTGGGATTTTTGCCGGTTGGTATTGGCGGCGTCCTTGTCTTTCCCGTGCTGAATTTGATGGTGCGAGAGCCGAAGCGCCGCAGGACCATCGCGCGAGATTTAGTTCAGTTAACCTTCCGTTGCATCGTTCGGTCGATGTGTGCTCTGGGTGTCTTCCAATACGAAATCAAAGGACTCGAGCGATTGGAACGGCGCGGGCAATTGATTCTCGCCAACCACCCGACATTAATTGATATTGTGTTCCTCCTCGCGTTTGTCCAACAAGCGGATTGCATCGTCAAGGCCCGCCTTTGGTGCAATCTGTTTACCCGCGCGACGGTGCGCGCCGCCGGTTACATCGCCAACAATGAAGACAGCGTTCAGGTACTCGAAGACTGTATTGCCTCCATACGTGACGGCGGGAACCTCATCGTGTTTCCGGAGGGCACGCGCACGCCGGCGGATGGGGGAATCACCCTCAAGCGGGGAGCGGCAAATATAGCCGTGCGCACCCCGTGTAATATTACACCCGTGCGCATCCACTGCACGCCGCCCATGCTGGTTAAAGGGGAAAAATGGTGGCGCTTGCCAGCGTATAGGTCGCATTTTCATTTCGATGTGCTGGAAGAAATCGACATTCAGCCATTTCTCGCAAACTCTTTCGGTAAAGCGGTGGCTGCACGGCAGCTGACGGGCTATTTACACAAATTTTTTTCTTGAGGCGATTTGCCATGTTAACGACTGAAGACGATATCAAACGATTAATCGTCGATGTGCTTCAACTCGAAGACACCAGCCCGGCAGATATTGACGTCGAAGCACCGTTATTCGGCGACGGGCTTGGATTGGACTCCATCGACGCGCTTGAACTCGGAGTAGCCATCCAAAGGCGGTACGGCGTAGCTTTGTCAGCGAACTCAGAGGAAAACCGTCGCCACTTCGCTTCCGTGCGGGCGCTCGCGAGCATGGTCGACAACCATCGCAAAAACGGGGACGGATGAAAATGAATCCGGCAATGCCGCAGACCACAGACGAGATCTATTCCTGGGTCGTTAATATCCTGCACGAGATGTTTGAACTTGATAAGGCGAAGATTACGCCAGCGGCAAACCTATACAGTGATCTCGATATCGACAGTATCGACGCAGTCGATCTGGCGGTGAAATTCAAAGAGCTCACCGGCAAGCGGCTGCAGCCTGAAGTGTTTAAGACCATCCGAACCGTGCAGGACGTGGTGAATGCGCTCGCTGATCTGCTCCGCTAGTACTTTATCGAGGCACATTCTCAATCTATTCATGGTCGTAATGACGATCGCTTACCCGCTTGTAATCTGGCTTGGGCAAGGTCGATTTGAACCGCGAGTTTTGGCAATTCTATTACTGCTGCTGGTAGCGATGCGGCTGTACACGTTGAAACTCAGCGCGGCCTGGTGCTGGTGCGTAGGTGGAACGCTATTGTTGGTCGTGTGCGCCCTTTGGCTAAACGCGATCCTGCCGTTAAAATTCTACCCCGTCTTAGTGAACGGCACGCTGCTGGGTCTATTTGGTTATAGCCTACTGTTTCCGCCATCGATCATCGAGCGCTGGGCACGGATGCGTAACGCGGAACTCCCCGCGCGGGCGATCTCTTATACACGCCGCGTTACCCAAGTGTGGTGCATATTCTTCGCCATGAATGGCGCCGCGGCATTGATCACCGCGCTCTGGGCGTCGGCGGCTGTCTGGACAGTTTATAATGGCATCGTCGCATATCTGCTGATGGGATTGCTTTTCGCCGGTGAATACTGCGTTCGATGGCGGTTCAAGAGGCTGCAACATGGCTGAAACTTGCGATCTATTGGGATTTTTAACCGCTATGAATTCAACTAGCGGGACGGTCGGATGGCAAGAGGGCAACCCCGTCCGATTCCAAGAGTTTCTCAGCCGTGTGCGCGCATGGCGTTCTCTGTTGCGGCGACATCGCGGTCGTAGCTTTGCGCTTTATATGGAGAACACCATTGAATTTGCCAGTGCATTGTTCGGCGCTTGGCATGCGGGCAAAGTCGTTTATCTGCCGGGTGACAACTTGCCCGGAACTTGCGCTCGGCTACGCGCGGAAGTGAATGGTTTTCTCGGCGAGTTTACAGTCGAGTGCTCGCCGATACTGTCGGCGCCCCACAGAAGGGACGATGACACGGATGCCTTTCACCGCTTGGAATCCGACTTCGTTGGTTTGGTCCTCTATACTTCCGGCACCACGGGAGCGCCCCAGGCTATTCCTAAAAAGCTCGCGCAACTGGCGCGAGAAGTGGCGACTTTGGAATCGGAGTTCGGCGCACTGCTCGGCACCGGCGAAATCGTCGGGACGGTGTCGCATCAACATATCTACGGATTGCTCTTTCGAGTCTTATGGCCGCTGGCCGGCGGCCGCGCGCTGCACGCGCAAAGCTATTTCAATTTCGAAGATTTGGCGGCGGTCTTAGCCAGACGCGATTGTGTCTTGGTATCGAGCCCGGCGCATTTGCAGCGGCTGCCGAACAATTTTGATTGGACCGAGCCGCGCAAACGAGTGCGCGCCGTTTTTTCCTCCGGCGGCCCGTTGATCTTTGAGGCCACGGAAGAAACGAACCGGTTGCTCGGCTCAACGCCGATCGAAGTGTACGGTAGCTCGGAAACCGGCGGCATCGCCTGGCGCCAACAACGCGTGAGAACCGATGAGGCATGGACGCCGTTTCCCGGGGTCAGTTGGCGCATCGAACCAGAGCAGGGCGTGCTCGAAGTCCGCTCCCCCAATCTGCCCAACAATAACTGGTTTTGTATGGCAGACCTAGCTGGCATCATGGAGCCAGGCCGATTCGTTCTCAAAGGTCGCATCGACCGCATTGCCAAAATCGAGGGTAAACGAATTTCCCTAAGTGCCATCGAAGCCACGCTGAAAAAATCTCCGTTGGTTTGGGATGCCCGCGTGATCGTCGCCAACGGAGCGCGCCAACGGATTGGCGCATTCATCGTGCCATCGGAGCAGGGCCGCCGCCATCTGACATCCGGCGGCAAACGGGCTCTCAACCGGGTTCTGCGGGAACAGCTGCGCCGGTGGATTGACCCGATAGGGCTGCCGCGCATTTGGCGCTACCTCGATGCGCTGCCGACGAATGCGCATGGCAAAACCACCGTTGCTGAGCTAGCCGCGTTGCTAGAAAAGCAAACGGTCGTGCCGACAAAGCCGCACGAGTGGCTGCTCGAAAAAGATACCGCGCGCGCTGTCTTCGCGCTGAAAGCGCCGCGCAACTTGATTTACTTTGACGGCCATTTTTCCGGCCGGCCGATTCTCCCGGGCGTGGTGCAGCTCGACTGGGTGATCGCCTATGGCAAGCGCTGCTTCGATCTGCCGCCGGTATTTCGCGCCGTTCGGGCGCTCAAGTTTCAGCGTGTGATTCCTCCCGAGCTGCCGATACAACTCGAGCTCAATTACGAACCCGCCAAGTCGTGCCTGTTTTTTAAGATCAGCTCGCAAGTTGGTTCGCACGCCAGCGGTCGTGTACTGTTCGGAGTCGCAGATGTTTAAGCCCTGTGTCATCATTCCGGTCTTCGATCATGAGCGGGCGATCTGCGCGGTGGTCGATGGTGTGCTGGGGCAAAAAATACCCTGTATCGTCGTCGACGACGGCAGCGGACCGGCGTGCGGGAGCGTGCTCGATGAGCTGGCTCGTCGCGCGCCGGATCGCATTACCTTACTGCGCCATTCGCACAATCGCGGCAAAGGCGGCGCCGTGCTGACCGGAGTTCGCCACGCGGCTGAGTGCGGTTATAGCCATGCGGTACAAATCGATGCCGACGGCCAGCACCGCGTCGCAGATATCCCGCGCTTTTTGAGCGTCGCCGTCGCGCGCCCCCAGGCGCTGATCGTCGGCTGTCCGCAATATGGCGACGATGCTCCGGTAGTGAGGCTCTGGGCCCGCCACCTGACGCATCTATGGGTAACAATCAATACGTTGTCGCGAATGATTAGAGACTCGATGTGCGGCTTTCGCGTTTACCCGTTGGCGGCGATCATGGCACTCGATCGAGCGCAAAACCTCAGCGCCCGGATGAGCTTCGACGTCGAAGTGCTGGTGCGCTTACATTGGGCGGGATGCGAAATCATCAACCTGTCCACCGCGGTGAGTTATCCTAGCGACGGCGTTTCACACTTTCGCGCCTGGCTCGATACCTTCTTGCTCTCGCGCCTACACGCGACTCTGTTCTTTGGCATGCTCGTGCGCTCGCCAATGTTAATCGCGCGCAAATGGAGCCGGCAATCAGCACACTAATGACGGCTGAGCGGGGTGCGCACTGGGCGCAGATCAACGAATTCAGCTTCGTCGCCGGTATGCGGCTCTTGTACTGGGTCGCGCGAATTTTCGGTCGCTGGCCATTGCGCTTTGCCCTCTATCCGATCGCTCTCTGGTACCTGTTTGCCAAACCGACGGCGCGTGCCGCTTCGCACGCTTACCTTGGGCGAATCGCGCGCGTTAATCCTACGCTCAAAGTTCATCCGGGTCTGCTGGGTGTGCTGCGCCATTTCGTCTCCTTTGGTGAAAGCATTTTTGACAAGATGCTGCTCTGGAGCGGCTCGTTCGACGTCAATTCGATAAAATTCCACGGTCTTGAGATTATCGTCGAGCAAATCGCTGCCCGGCGCGGCGGGATTCTCATCTGCGCCCATCTGGGCAATTTGGAATTATGCCGAGTGTTGGCCCGACGAGAACCAGGACTTAGCCTCACCGTGTTACTGCACACCTTGCACGCGGTGCGATTCAATCGATTGTTGGCACAGCTCAATCCCGCGAGCGGCATCAATTTGATGCAAGTCACCGAGCTTACATCGGCGACGGCGGTATTGTTGGCCGACAAAGTGGCGCGGGGGGAATTTGTCGCGATCGCCGGGGATCGTATACCGGTGAGCGCAAACGGACGGGTTGCGTCGGCAAAATTCGTTGGCGATACAGCACGTTTCCCGGTCGGGCCCTATGTGCTTGCGGATCTTTTTCGTTGTCCGATCTATCTGCTATTTTCGCTGCGCGCCGAGGGCGGCTGGGAAATTCATTTCGAACCATTTCGCGCCTCGATTGAGCTGCCGCGCCACGGGCGCGATAACGCCCTGGCCGCCTTAGTCGCTGATTACGCCGCTCGGTTGGAACATTTTTGTCAGCGCGCGCCGCTGGAGTGGTTTAACTTTTACGATTTTTGGCATGCGCCCTCGATGCAGCAAGCCGATGCTCCTTAACTCAGAAGCGGCCCGCAATATTCGTTTTGACACCGGGCGATTGACTATCGAAGACATAGTCGACATTGCCCAAGGATCGGCACGTGTGGTTTTGTCGGACGCGCCTGCATTTCTGGCGCTGATCGCACGCGGCGCCGACTTTCTCGATCGCTTGCTTCGCGAAGAAGGATCGATCTACGGCGTCACCACCGGCTTTGGCGATTCCTGCACGGTGACCATCGAACCGGAGTTGATCGCCGAGTTACCGCGTCATCTTTACACCTTTCACGGTTGCGGCCTGGGCGAGCTTCTCAATCCGGCGCAAACTCGCGCCGTGATCGCGACCCGGCTGGCGTCTCTGTGCAAGGGATTTTCCGGGGTCAGCGTGGAATTGCTCCTGCAGATGGCGCGCTTACTACAGCATGATATTTTACCGCGCATTCCCGCCGAAGGTTCGGTGGGCGCTAGCGGCGATCTCACGCCGTTATCTTATCTCGCCGCGGTGTTGTGCGGTGAGGGCGAAGTCTGGCGTGACGGCGCTGCGCTGCCCGCCGCCTCGGCGCTCCAAGCAGCCGGCATCACGCCCTTGCGCTTGCGCCCCAAAGAGGCGCTCGCGATCATGAACGGCACCGCGGTGATGACCGCGCTCGCGTGTCTGGCATATGCGCGAGCCGAATATCTGGCGCGGCTGGCGACGCGGATCACCGCGCTGGCTGCCTTCGCCCTCGATGGCAACGCCGAGCATTTCGATCCGAGGCTGTTTTCGGTCAAACCTCATCGCGGTCAGCAGCGCATCGCGGCTTGGTTGCATGAAGATCTGCCGGGCCAACCGGCTGCGGTCAATGGCAAACGACTGCAAGACCGCTACTCGATTCGCTGCGCGCCGCACGTGATCGGCGTGCTCGCCGACGCACTTTCATGGATGCGTGAGTTTATCGAAAATGAGCTCAACAGCACCACTGACAATCCGATCATCGACCCGGCCGGTGAGCGCGTCTTACACGGCGGCCATTTCTACGGCGGCCACATCGCGTTCGCTATGGACTCCATGAAAAACGCCGTCGCCAATCAAGCCGACTTGCTTGATCGGCAGATGGCGCTGCTAGTCGATAGCCGTTACAGCAACGGCTTGCCGGCCAATCTGACGGGAGCTAAGGCGCCGCGACAAGTCATCAATCACGGCCTCAAGGCGCTGCAGATCAGCGCCTCGGCTTGGAGCGCCGAAGCGCTGAAATTAACCATGCCCGCCTCGGTATTTTCGCGCTCCACCGAATGTCACAATCAGGACAAGGTAAGCATGGGCACGATCGCGGCGCGCGACTGTTTGCGCGTCATCGAGTTGACCGAGCAAGTCGCCGCGGCGTTGTTGATCACCGTGCGCCAGGGCGTTTGGCTGCGCCAGCAGCTAAATCCGTCGGTCGCGCCGTCGCCGATGCTGCAAAAAATGCTTGACGCCCTGGCCGCTGATATTGCGATTGTCGAGGAAGACCGCGCCCTCGAAGCCGATTTGCGGTTGCTCCTCAAACGCATTCGCGCAAGGTCTTGGAAGCTCTATGACTAAGCCGCCTGGCCGCTGGTGCGCCGAAACCGAAACCCGCGTGCAGTTTTTCGATCTCGATCCGATGGAAATCGTTTGGCACGGTCATTATGTCAAATATCTGGAAATCGTCCGCGGCGTTTTGCTCGACACCATCAATTACAATTATGGCGCGATGAAAGACTCGGGATATGTTTGGCCCGTGACGGATCTCCACTTGCGCTACATCGCGCCGGCGGTTTACGGCCAGCGGCTCAAGCTCAGCGCGGAAATCGTCGAATGGGAAAATCGCCTGAGGATCGCGTACCTGATCAGCGATGCGGCGAGCGGCCGGCGCATGTGCCGCGCGACGACGACCCAAGTGGCTGTGGACATCGCCACTCAGGAAATGTGTTTCGTTTCGCCGCCGGTGCTCTTTGAAAAGCTCAGAGTGGCCCCCTCGTGAAAAGGTTAATGCGCTCATGCGTCTGGATCAGCGCGGCGCTGACGCTCTTGGGCGCCGGACCGGCGGCAAAGATTCAATCGATGCTCGCCAAGCCCAAAGTGCTTTGCGGCCGCTTCGATCAAACCAAGCAGCTCGTCGGCTTGAAGAAGCCGGTCAAATCGACTGGCCGCTTCTGTGTCGTCGCCGAGAAAGGGGTGTTGTGGCGGAGCGAGCGGCCCTTTGCCAACACCATCAAGCTAACTCGCGACGAGATTATCCAGCTCCAAGGTGAGCGGGTGACAATGCGTCTCGATGCCAAAAAGGAACCGACGGTACGCGTGATCAATAGCGTATTATTTTCCCTGCTCGCCGGCGATCTCGATCAACTTGAGAAGCTCTTTGACATTGACGGCGAGGTCAATCATCAGAGTTGGCGCGTGACGCTCAAAGCGCGGACGCCCGCCTTGGCGAGGGCGATCGGCGCCATTACCCTGGATGGCGCGGAGTATGTCAAGAATATCGGCATCGATGAAGCGAGCGGCGATCGCACGCGCATTGTGTTTTCCGCGATTCAGACCGGCGACGGCGCCATGACGGTCGATGAGGCGGCTTTGTTTTGAGCCGACGCGGTCTGCCGGTTTTTCTCTGGGCGCTGGTCGTATGCTCGCTGCTGGCGCATAACGTCTACCTGTGGATCGGCGAACGCATCCACCCGGATACTGACATCCTCGCGCTTTTACCCGCCGAGCGGCACGATTCGGCGCTCGAACAAGCCTCAGTCAAGATGATCGATGCCGGGCAGCAGAAGCTGATTGCGCTCATCGGCGCGCCGGATTGGGCAGAGGCTCGCCGCGCCGCGGATGCCTATCGCGAAATTTTGGCACGCCACGGTGATTTGTTTCAATTGGCCGACCAGACGGGCGAGCGGATGGAATCGGATTTCCTCGCGCTCTTCGATCGCCATCGCGAAGTGTTGCTCACCATCGCCGACGAAGCGGCGCTGCATAATCAAGCGCCGCAGTTTTGGATCGATAAGGCGTTGGCGAAACTTTCCAGCCCCTTTTCCGGTCCTAACTTGGGCCCGTGGCAAGACGACCCCTTCGGCCTGTTTAGCTCGTGGGTGCAAGCGCGCGCCCAAGAAACTCCCGTGCGGCCGCGTGACGGACGATTGTTTGTTAGCGACGCGCGGCGCGATTACGTCGTGATCCCGATCAACTTGCGCGCGCCGGCGTTTTCCATCAGCGGCCAGCAACTCGCCTTGCCGATTCTAGACCGAGCTCGCCAAGCCGCTCAAAACGCCGTGGCGCAGGCCGACGTGCTCGAAGCCGGCGTCGTGCTCCACGCAGCGTCCGCCGGCGCGCAGGCGCAGCGTGAGCTTTCGATCATCGGCGGCGGTTCGCTGACCGGAATCGTTTTGCTCATGGGATTGGCCTTTCGTTCGCTCAAACCGATCGCGTTGATCTTGCTGTCGATCGCCGTCGGCTGCCTTGGCGCGCTATCGGTCTCTTCGCTGCTGTTCGAAAAAATTCATCTGATCACCTTAGTGTTCGGCGCGAGCCTCATCGGCGTGGCGCAAGATTACGGTATTTATTTCCTTTGCCAGCGGTTCAGCGCGAATTCAGAAACCGATTCCTGGAAGTTGCTGCGCCGCAGTCTGCCGGCTTTGATTCTCGCCTTGGTCACGACGGTGATCGGTTATATGGGTCTGGCACTGACTCCGTTTCCCGGCCTGCGCCAAATGGCAGTGTTTCCGGTTACTGGTTTGATTTTTGGCTGGTTGACGGTTGCGTTGTGGTTCCCGGCGTTGGCACGCGAGCGCGCCAGCAAAGCGTTGCCGCTGGCCGAGGGGTGCGCCGTGGGCTCGATGGGCTGGCCGCACATTCGCCGTAATTGCGCGACTTATTTGGCGCTCGTCGGCTTGGCAATATTTGCCGCCATTGGCTGGTCGCGGCTTGGCGCGCAAGATGATATTCGTTCGCTGCACAACCCGCCAAAGAAGCTGCTCGACGATCAAGTCAAAATAAGCGAGCTACTCGATCTGCCGATGCCGGCGCAGTTCTTTTTGCTGCGCAGTGCGACGCCGGAAATTTTGCTGGAGCGCGAAGAAACTCTCACGACCCGGCTCGAATCGCTCGTGGAGCGAAAGCTCATTACCGGTTACCACGCGCTGTCCAATTGGGTGCCATCGGCGCAGCGGCAAGCGTCGCGACGCCTCCTGCTCGAGAAGGTGTTGCTAAGCGATGATGGCGCGCTTCCGGCATTAGCAAAACAAATCGGTGAAGATCGCCATTGGGTTGCGGCGGTGCGCGCGCGTTGGCTTGCGCCGGCCGCGCCGCTGACGGTGGATCAATTTCTCAAAGCGCCGGCGAGCGAGCCCTGGCGCCACCTGTGGTTGGGTAAATCCGCGGACGGTTACGCCAGCGTGATCACGCTGAGCGGCGTGAGCAAAGCCGCCTTAGGAGCGCTCTCGCAAGCCGGTGACGGATTGCCAGGCGTGCAGTGGGTCGATAAGGTCGGCGAGATTTCTACGGTGCTGGGAAAATATCGCTACGCGATGAGTTGGGTGCTGCTGCTGTCTTATCTCGCGGTTTACGGTTTACTTTACCCGCGCTATGGCTTTGCCGGCTGGCGGGCGTTGGCGCCTACCGCGCTGGCGAGCATCTTAACGCTCGCAGTCTTGGGCATCATGGGACAGGCTCTCGAGTTATTCCATATACTGGCGCTCATGCTGCTCCTAGGCATCGGCGTTGACTACGGGATTTTTTTTCAGGAACAAGGCCCGGTTGACGATCACGCTGCGTGGCTTTCTGTGGCTCTGTCGGCGTCGAGCACGCTTTTGTCCTTCGGTCTGCTCGCTTTGAGCAAAACCCCGGCGTTGCGAGCGTTTGGATTGACCATGGCGTTGGGCATCATTACGGTTTGCTTGATTGTGCCTTTTTTTCGCAAGCAATAATTGCCGAGAAGTCGTATAATCAATCCGCTAAATTTCCCCAAACATTGTCGGTGATGGATCGATCTCCGGAATTTGTCGAGGTCTTGATTATCGGCGCCGGTCCAGCCGGTGCGGTGGCGGCAGGGTTGCTCTGCCGGCAGGGACGGCAAGTGTTGATGCTGGAGCGTGAAATGTTTCCGCGCTTCAGCATCGGCGAAAGTCTGCTGCCGCAGAGCATGGAATATTTAGAACAGGCGGGCATGCTGCGCGTGGTAGAAGAAGGCGGGTTTCAGCGCAAAGACGGCGCGGCGTTCGGCCACCGCGAACAATACACCGAGTTCGATTTTAGCGAAAAGCATTCGCCCGGCTGGAGCACGACCTATCAAGTCCCACGCGCGCACTTCGATCATCTGCTGGCGCGGGAGGCGGAACGTCAAGGCGCAGAGGTTCGTTACCGCCACGAGGTGATCGCCGTCGACTTTAGCGGTGCGCGCCCGCGGATCGAAGTGAAAGATCAAGACGGTGAGACTTATACCATCGAGGCCGGATTTATTCTCGATGCCAGCGGCTTTGGCCGGGTGTTGTCGCGCTTGCTGCAGCTCGAAAGTCCTTCGAACTTTCCGGTGCGCGGCGCGATCTTTACGCACATCGAAGATCATATCTCCACGGCAAATTTCGACCGTAACAAGATTCTGATTACGGTGCATCCGGCGCACGACGATCTATGGTATTGGCTGATTCCGTTTGCCGACGGCCGCTCCTCGCTCGGCGTAGTGGGAAAACCCCGTGACGTGATACAGACTTCGGGCGGCGAGACCGAAAAATTGCAGAGCCTGGTACGCGGGGCGCCGTCGCTCCATCGTTTGTTGGCGCGGGCGCGCTGGGACACCCCGGCGCGCAAGCTGATCGGCTATTCGGCCAACGTGAGATCGCTGTGCGGACCGGGGTACGCCCTGCTTGGCAACGCCGGTGAGTTTCTCGATCCAATTTTTTCCTCCGGCGTGACGATTGCTTTCAAATCGTCGAGCTTAGCCGCGTCGGTGCTGGAGCGACAATTCCACGGCGAAAAAGTCGACTGGATCGCGGAGTTTGCCGCGCCCCTCAAACGCGGTGTCGATACGTTCCGAGCTTTTGTCGAGTCGTGGTATCGCGGCGGCTTTCAGCGAATCATTTTTTACGTCAAGCCGCCGCCCGACATCCGGCGCATGATTTCGGCGATTCTGGCGGGCTATGCTTGGGATCAAACCAATCCGTACGTGCGCGATACAGAGCGGCGCTTGGCGGCCTTGGAGGAGTTGTGCTGCGAACGGTGATCGGCAGTTTCGCCGCGCTGAGTGTTCTGGGGTTAGCGGCGTGCGGCAATACACCATTCAACGATGGACGGACTGGGCTAAGACTGCCACCCGCGACGCTGGGCGCGGCGGTCAATTTGCAGCAGCATCTCACCGTTGAACGACCCGGGCGCATGGACGAGCTCGACGCCGCATTGGAAATCGATGCCGAGCGCATCGACCTGGTCGGACTGGCATGGGGCCGGCGGGTTTTGTCTTTGCACTACGACGGTAAATCACTTGAAACTTGGCGCGATCCGATGGTCGGCAAAGGATTACGAGGTGAAGACGTGCTCGAAGATCTCCAGCTGACGCTTTGGCCGATCGAGCAAATCCGCTCGGCCCTGCCGACGGGCTGGCGCATCGAGGAAAAAGGTTTGCAACGGACGCTTTATTTGGAGGACGAGCCGGTGACGGTGATCGAGTATAGCGCTCAGCCGCGCTGGAGTGGCACCATCGAATTGACCAATTTGCGTTATCGTTACCGACTGACGATCCACTCGCTCGTAGGCGATTAGTATGATTTTTCTCAACCGACTGGGGATGGTCTGCGCCTTGGGCGACTCCGTCGCTGAGATCGGTCCGCGCGTGTTCGATCTGGCGCAGAGCGGCGTCGCGCTGGTTGAAAACTATTTACCTGGCCGTTCGTTGGCGCTCGGTCGGGTGCAAGCCGCTCTGGGTCTGCCGAGGCTTGATGAATTTCCTCTACGCGACCGTAGTCGCAACAATCAACTTGCTTTGGCCGCATTGAGCCAGATCAGATCCGCGGTTGAAGAGACGATCGAGCGCCATGGCGCCGACCGCTTCGCCGTGGTTATCGGCACCAGCACTTCAGGCATTGCGGAGGGTGAAACCGCGCTACGCGGGTTTGCCAAGAGTGGTTCGCTGCCGGAGTGGTTTCACTACGGCCAGCAGGAGTTGGGTTCACCCGCGGCGTTCTTGGCGCACACTCTCGGTGCCACCGGTCCGGCTTACGTGCACGCTAGCGCCTGCGCTTCGAGCGCGAAGGCACTGGCGAGCGCGGCTCGGCTGATTTTGATGGGCGCGTGCGACGCCGCGCTCGCCGGCGGAGTGGATTCCTTGTGCACTTTTACCGTGGCTGGCTTCGCGGCGCTCGAGTCGGTCAGCGAGTCACGCTGCAATCCGCTGAGCCGCAACCGCAATGGTATCAATATCGGCGAAGGGGCCGCGCTATTTCTCTTGAGCCGCGAGCCCGCGACCGTGAGCTTACGCGGCTGGGGCGAATCGTCGGACGGACATCATATGTCGGCGCCCGATCCTGCTGGATTTGGCGCGCGATCGGCCATGGACCGGGCGTTGTCGCGCGCGGAGGTTCACCGGAGCGAGGTAGATTATGTAAATCTACACGGTACAGCGACCGTGCAGAACGACGCCATGGAAGCGCGCGTCATTCACGCTCTGTTCAGCGATCGAGTAGCCGTGAGCTCGACCAAACCGTTTACCGGTCACTGCTTGGGCGCCGCTGGAGCCATCGAGGCGGGCCTTTGTTGGCTCGCAATGCAGGATAGCAACACCAGCGGCAAATTGCCGCCGCACCTTTGGGACGGCGTTGCCGACCCCACGCTACCGGAGCTGAATGTTGTCGCGCCCGGGGCGCGTCTCGGCCATCCCGTGCGCTGTGCCGTGAGCAATTCTTTTGCTTTTGGCGGCGCCAACGCCACTCTGGTTTTCTGCCGCGATTAATATGAGCATGCCGGATATTCGCCAGTTGCTGCCGCACTCCGGTCCAATGGTGTTGTTAGATCGAGTCGTCGTGGCGGACGACGAAAGCATGTGCGCCGAAGTGCGCATCCGCTCCAATAGTTTTTTTTGTGCGGACGGTGGTGTTGGCGCATGGGTCGGCCTCGAATACATGGCGCAAACCATCGGTGCGTACGCCGGTTATACGGCGTGGTTGCGCGGTGAGCCGATTAAAATTGGCTATCTGCTGGGAACGAGATGTTACGAGTGTCGTCGGCCGCTTTTCGCCGTCGGCACGCTGCTGCGCATCCACGTCAAACGCGTGCTGCGGAGCGAAAACGGCTTGGCTTCCTTCGAGTGCCGTATCGACGATGAGATCGGGCCAATCGCAAGCGCCCATCTCTCGGTGTATCAACCGGCGGACGAAACGCAGATTTCGGAGGAAGGTCGGGGTGAGTAAATCCGTTTTGATCACCGGTTCAAGCCGAGGCATCGGCAAAGCGATCGCCTTACGCCTGGCGCGCGACGGCTACGATATCATCGTGCATTGCCGTAGCCGGCGCGAAGAAGCCGAGGGCGTCGTTCAGGCAATCTGCGCGGTCGGCCGCCAGGCGCGGCTGCTCCAGTTCGATATCGGCGAGCGCGCGGCAACGGCCGAGGCGATTCACAAAGACATCGAAGAGCATGGTTGCTACTACGGCGTGGTCTGCAACGCCGGCATCATTCGCGATCAAGTTTTTCCATCCATGTCAGGCGCGGACTGGGACCTCGTGATCAAGACCAATCTCGACGGCTTCTACAACGTACTCAACCCCTTGATCATGCCCATGGTGCGGCGCCGGGCGCCCGGCCGTATCGTGACTTTGGCGTCGGTCTCCGGGATGATCGGCAACCGAGGCCAGGTCAACTACAGCGCGGCCAAAGCGGGGGTCATCGGCGCAACCAAGGCTTTGGCTCTGGAGCTGGCGACGCGCGAGATCACGGTCAATTGCATCGCACCGGGCTTGATCGAAACGGAAATGATCGATGGCGCGCCGTTGGACGAAATCCTCAAGCTGATTCCCGCACGACGCGTCGGCAAACCCGCAGAGGTCGCCGCCGCCGTAAGTTTTCTGGTGAGCGAGGACGCCGGTTACATTACGCGCCAGGTAATTTCAGTCAATGGAGGGCTGGCATGAGGCGTCGGGTCGCGGTCACCGGCATGGCCGGCATCAGCCCCATCGGCAACGATTGGTGCAGCGTGCGTGCGCGCCTGGCGAAATATCGTAACGCGGTTGTCAGCATGCCGGAATGGGCCGGCTACGACGGTCTCAATACGCTGCTCGGCGCACCGGCGGCTGAATTCACCTTATCCGAGCGCTACACCACCAAAAGCACCCGCAGCTTGGGTCGTGTCGCTTTGATGGCGACCCGGGCCAGCGAGCTGGCCCTCGACAACGCGGGACTGCTTGGCGATCCCTTGGTGAAGAGCGGCAAGCTCGGCATCGCGTATGGCTCATCCGCCGGCACGCCGCGGGCGATCTGCGATTTCGGCAGAATGATCGACGAGAAAAGCACCAAAGGCATCAATGCGACGACTTATATCAAGATGATGGGGCACACTGCTCCGGTTAATCTCGGGGTCTTTCTCGGCGTCACCGGCCGTATCATTACGACTTCGAGCGCCTGCACTTCGGGGAGCCAAGGCATCGGCTACGGCTACGAAGCTGTTCGCAGCGGGCAGCAGCGCGCCATGATCGCCGGCGGCGCTGAAGAGCTGTGCGTCACCGAAGCGGCCGTATTCGACACGCTTTTTGCCACCAGCGTGCGCAACGACGCGCCGGAGACGACGCCCCGCCCCTTCGATGCCGATCGTGACGGGCTCGTGCTTGGTGAGGGCGCCGGCACATTAATCCTGGAAGATTGGGAGCACGCGCGCGCGCGAGGCGCGACGATCTACGCCGAAGTCGCCGGCTTCGGCACCAACAGCGATGGCTGCCATGTCACCCATCCCAACGCCGAGACCATGCGCAGGGCCATGGAGCTCGCCCTGGCCGACGCCGAGTTGTCGCCGTCCGCGATCGGCTACGTCAACGCCCATGGTACCGGCACACAGCAAGGCGATGTCGCCGAATCACATGCGACTTGGAACGTGTTCGGCGGCAAAGTGCCGGTGAGCTCGCTCAAAAGCTACATGGGGCACACGCTCGGCGCCTGCGGTGCTCTTGAGGCTTGGTTCAGCATTCAAATGATGCGCGACGGCAGGTTTGCGCCGACCGTAAATCTCACTCAGGTAGATTCGCGCTGCGCCGACCTCGACTACATCGTCGACCAAAGTCGGAAGTTGGATTGTGAATATATCATTTCGAACAATTTTGCCTTCGGCGGGATCAACACATCGTTGGTTTTTCGGAGGTGCGATTAGGAGATCCAGTCAAAGCCCAATGGTCGAAAATCCGATTGCCTTCGCGTATTCGATCTTATATTTGCCAGATCAACGAGAACAGGTGTACAACTATGGAAAAATTTCTTGCGGGTTTACTAATGGCTGCATTGATGCTCGCAGCGGTGACGCCCGCCAGCGCGCGCGATACCAAGTATCTGTTGCCGATCGCCGCTGCCTTAGAAACTAAGGACGCCAAGGAAAAACTCGATGGTTCGGTCAAGTTTTTTTTCGGCAGTCAAGAGACCCCGAAGATCCTCACCAAGCTGGCCACCGATGTAACCAATCTCAAAACTAATGCTGTCGGGAAATCCGATGAAAACGCATGCAACTGGGTGTTTTTGTCGGCAATGATTCAGCTGGAAAAGCGCGCCAAACAATTAGGCGCAAACGCCGTGGTGAATATTGTCAGTTTTTATCAGAAAAACGTCATGTCGAGCCCAACCGAATTTGAATGCCATGCTGGAGCAGTGATCGCCGGTGTGGCACTCAAGGGCGATTTTGTCAAAGTCGAAGAGCAATGAGCCGATCGATTCGTTTAACAATATAGAACGGCGCTCGCGAAATGGTGCAGGAATCATCCATGACGCACGCCGTCGCCATGACCGGCGCGCTGATCTTATCCGTTTTGGTAGCGACGCGCGCCTATGCGCGCGACGACAAATACATTTTGCCGATCAAAGCCGCGCTAGACTCCGCCGAACCGCGCCAGAAGACTGACGGCTCGGTGAAGTTTTTCTTCGGCAAAGAATCGACGCCGCCGATCGCGTCCAACCTGGGCAGCGTGAAGCCGCACGGTAAAGCTCGTACACGCCGCAGCGACGACATCGAGGCGTGCAATGTCGCTTTTCTTGCCGCTCTCATGGATTTCCAGCAACGCGCCAAGAAAGCCGGCGCGAACGCCGTGGTGAACATCGTGAGCTATTATAAAAACATCGAGATGGCGAGTGCGACGGAGTTCGAGTGCCATGCCGGCGCGGCGGCGCACGCAATCTTGCGAGGCGATTTAATCAAGCTTGCCGATTGACTTCTGGCGCTTCACTTGGTGAGCACGGAAAACATCCCACGATTGTCAGACCACGAGCATCTCGGCGCAGCCGCCGATTTCTGGCTATTCAACGGAAAAAACCTGCAGGAAACCGACCTGCAATCTCTAACCGCAAGGCTGAGTCCGAGTGAAGCTCAACGGTTCGCTCATTTTACTAGGACGATGAGGCGGCGCCAATTTCTTCTTGGACGAGTGCTGTTGCGATTCGCCGTTGCCACTATCACGGGACTGACATCGGATGACTTTTCGGTAGTGGAAAAATGCGGTGCAGGGCCGCAATTAGTATTTAATGACCGGTCTTATCCAGCCCCCAAGTTTAGTCTATCGCATAGCAGTGAGTGGAATGCGTGTGTTGTCAGTACGACAGCCGCGCTCGGTATAGACATCGAGCTGAACCGTCCGAACCGCGATTTTGATGACATATGTGCAGTCGCGTTTGAGTCTCGCGACCGAGTTTGGCTCCGGTCCCAACCGCGTACCGAAAGAATCGCTGCTTTTTACTCAGTTTGGTGCATGAAAGAAGCCCTCTACAAGCTCCAATGCAATCTGGGACTAAACTCTGGTGAGGCGCGCTTGCTTGGAAACGAAACCGCCGACGATTCTTTCGGCCCCGCTTTATATCCTTACAAACTTCTGCTCGAAGAACTTGGTTTAACGGGGATCGTTTTCAGTAATCAGCGTTTATCTACCATCCGGCGGATAATTTTGACCTGATTCGGTAAAACAGAATAGCTGATCTTGGCGTGATCTTCCTCTAGTCTCACGCTGTCAAGTATCGATTCAAAACTGCATGGTTTCAGGACGATTTAACGATGCGCCACAAGTAGAGTGTGTGCTGGTGTTTGTGTCCGCCGGGTTTCAATTTAGTTCGTAGCCAAGGAGTTTCAACATCTTGTCCGGTTGCCCGCCGTTTCAGGCCGCGTTTGACAGCGTCGCCGGCAAGCACCGTAAAAGGCAAAGTTTCACCGAGGTTTGTGCTTTCCGGAAAAGCTAAGTATAAAAAACAGATGGACAACGAGAGCTCGGAAAATAGCCTAAAGCGACCGCCCTTGTCATTGCCTTTCTATTACGGGTGGTTCGTTATTTCCCTTTGCTTTTTAACCACTTTGACCAGTGCCGGAGTGCGGTCGTCGCCGTCGGTGCTGATCCATCCGCTGGAGGCTGAGTTCGGCTGGAGCCGGACTCTGATCGCTTCAGCGGTCAGCATGAATCTTTTGCTTTTCGGCATAGCCGCACCTCTTAGCGGGCTTTTGATCGACCGTTTTGGCCCGCGCAAAGTCATGATGGGAAGCCTGGCTCTGCTCATCGCAGGCGTCAGCGGCACGATCGTGATGACTCAGTTCTGGCAATTTTTTCTGGTCTGGGGAGTCATCGTGGGCCTAGGGGCCGGAGGTGTGGGTTCGGTATTGACCGCAACGGTCGGGAACCGCTGGTTCATTGCCCGGCGGGGTTTGGCTCTGGGAATTCTCGGCAGCGCCAGCTCCACGGGACAAATTATTTTTCTGCCTTTATTTATGGCGATGATTACCTACGCTGGCTGGCGTTTGGGCTCCATGGCGCTGATCATTGTCGCCATTGTGTTACTGCCATTGATCTTCTTGTTCATGCGTGACGACCCGTCGGAGGTCGGTTTGGAACCCTACGGCGCGGGCGACCCGAAAATCGCCGGCAATACTGGTGCGGCGTCACTTCGCGGTATGTCCGCTAAAACCGCCACCATTACGGGACGCGAAATCATCGGTCATCCAACTTTCTGGTTGTTGGCCGGCAGCTTTTTTGTCTGCGGCGGAACCGCGAACGGTTTAATCGGGACGCACCTTATCCCGCACGAAATTGAAATCGGGATTCCGCAAATCGCCGCAGCGTCTTTGCTTGGTATTATGGGTGGCTTGAACATGGTCGGGACGATCTTCTCCGGCTGGATGGTCGACCGAGTCAGGGCGAATCGGTGGCTGGCTCTGGTCTATGCCATGCGGGGCGTATCGCTGTTGATCTTGCCATTCGTAAAGGATTTTGGCGGGCTAGTCGTTTTTGCGATCATCTATGGCCTTGACTGGTTTGCCACAGTGCCGCCGTCAATGGCGATTACTGCCGACACTTTCGGCAGACAAAACGTCGGCAAGGTTTACGGCTGGATTTTCATGTCGCACCAGATCGGTGCTGCGATTATGGCGTCCACCGCGGGCGCGATTCGCACCTGGATGGGTGATTATCAGTTTGCTTTTATGACCGGCGGGGTGATCGCGATGATCGCCGCCGGATTGGCGTTACAGATCAAGCTGAAACCCAAGGAAGCCATTACCCCACCAGCGGGAGCGGTGGCGGCGGGAGCCTAGCCTCCCCAACTTGCGTTAAATTTTGCGCGACCAACCGGTCGCCCCTACTCCGATTCGGTGAAATTGGACACTCGCCACTGGGTGCCTTCCCTGCGCGCGGTGATCAGCCATTGGCGCGTGAATGACGTGTTGTCGTCCGACTCAATTGTGCCTTGGTAGAGAAACGTCGCGCGTTGGTCGCCTTCCTTTTTTTCAAGAAGCGTGTAATGAACACGCGGTTTGCGGGTTGAAGCGTCAATTGGCTGGCCCGAGGTCAGCCGAATTTCTTCGTTCAACTTGCTCAAAGCCACGCTTACCGCAAGCGTCTTCGCCTTGGGCAAATCGATAATGACGTAGTGCTGATCGACAAACTCGTCAGCGACTCCTTGGGCGGAGTTGAGATCGCGGCCGCATGCGCTGGCGGTCAGAACAAGAGCAAGAAAAGCTGCTTCGAGCAGCAAAAACGATTTTGCCATCGCACGATTAATTAGCATGTTCGAGCAGCCAACGCGACTCAATGAATCAGCGCTCATTGTTGTGCCATGACCAGGCGTGATATCCTGGTCTCGGGCTGGAATGGAAAAACTGATCGAGCAATACCGTCTTCACCTTTGTAACGAGCGTAACGTTTCGCCCCACACCTTAAGAAATTACCTCAGCGATTTACATCAGTTTCATCAATTTATCAGCGAGCGAAAGTGGCCGGTGGATAGTGCCGGTTGTGTGGATGTGCAAAAAATCGACATTCAGATTGTGCGCGCCTTCTTGGCATCACTTACAGCCGGGCGAAAAAAAAGTTCGCTCGGCAGGAAGATTGCCAGCTTGAAAGGGTTTTTTCGGTATCTGGTTATGACGCGGCAACTCGACGGCGATCCAATGGTTTCGATTCACTCACCGAAAAATGAAAAGCCGCTGCCGGCGTTTCTTTCAGTGGATGACGTATTCCAGCTGCTCGGAGCGATCAAAATCAAGAGTGTGCTGGACGTGCGCGATCGCGCCGTTCTGGAGGTTTTTTATTCCACGGGTGTCCGGGTGAGCGAGCTTGTTGGAATCAACTGGGGTGACGTCGACTTTCGGTTGGAGATTGTGCGGGTCACCGGTAAAGGTTCGAAAGAACGAATCGTGCCGATTGGCGAAATTGCGCTTGAGACGTTGCAGGACTATGCGCGGGAACAGCGCAAGCGCTGGAATGTTTCCTGCCAAGGGGAAACCGCCGTGTTTCTGAACAATCGCGGAACGCGCATCACGACGCGAAGTATCGCCCGAATTGTGGAAAAGCATCTCAAGCAGGCTGGCATCGATATCAAAATGGGACCGCACGGCTTGCGACACAGCTTTGCCACGCATCTGCTCAACAGTGGCGCGGACCTGCGGTCGATCCAGGAACTGCTCGGACATGCAAGCTTGTCAACGACGCAGCGCTATACGCATTTGAATCTGGATCAGCTAACCGCCGTCTACGACAAAGCGCATCCGAGAGCATGAGAAAGATTTTTGATTTTGCATTTAGATTTCGATTAGATCCAAAATGGTAGTCGAGGATCGCACAAACGAAAAATGATGCATGGGACGACAATATTGGCGATTCGACGGGGCGGAAAAGTCGTCGTCGTCGGAGACGGCCAGGTGAGCATGGGACAGACGGTGATGAAACGCGGTGCGCGCAAAGTCCGCAAGCTGCACCATGACCGCGTCATCGCCGGGTTTGCCGGAGCTACGGCGGATGCTTTTACACTGTTCGAGAAATTTGAAGCTAAGCTCGAACAGTTCAATGGCAATCTCAAGCGTGCCGCGGTTGAGCTGGCGAAAGACTGGCGCACGGATCGGGTGCTGCGGCGCCTGGAAGCGCTGATGGTTATCGCGGATAGTGACGATCTGTTGGTGATCTCCGGCGCGGGCGATGTGATCGAACCGGATGATGACGTTATTGCGATCGGTTCCGGAGGTAATTACGCGTTGGCGGCAGCTCGAGTTCTGCTCAAACACACGCAGTTGGATGCTCGGATCATCGCCGAAGAAGCGATGAAAGTGGCAGCCGATATCTGTGTCTACACCAACGAACAGCTTACCTTTGAACAGTTGCCCTAGTGAAAGCGGCAACGGCCGGGGCATTTAGGGTAAATTCTTTGTATCTCGTTTCGAGTGGCGGAGTGCTGGAGTACCGGGTCGAGCCCGCTTCCACTACTCCATTGCACGGACCCCTTAAAATCCAAATCATTGCTTTTGCCGGGGAAATTGCTAGGAGTAAATACGCCCATGACGGACGCAACAAAAACTTATTTACCCGAAAGCGGTGTGCCCGCGCCGGTGATGACGCCCCGGGAAATCGTTTCAGAGCTCGATCGCTATATTGTCGGTCAGAACGAAGCGAAGCGGGCTGTGGCGATCGCGCTCCGCAATCGATGGCGCCGCCAACTCGTGCCTGAGGATCTACGCGAAGAGATCGCGCCAAAGAACATTATCATGATCGGTCCGACGGGAGTGGGAAAAACGGAAATTTCGCGGCGCTTAGCCAAGCTCTCTCAGGCTCCGTTCATCAAAGTCGAAGCGTCCAAATTTACCGAGGTCGGCTATGTCGGCCGGGATGTCGAGTCGATCATTCGCGATCTGACCGACCTCGCGGTCAACATGGTCAAAGAGGAAGAGAAGCAAAAAGTTGAAATCAGGGCGCGGGAGGTCGCCGAAGAACGCGTGCTTGATCTGCTTTTGCCGGCGAGCACCGGCGAGGCGGACGGCGACGCGGTCGATGCCGCGCGGTTGCAGTCGACACGGGAAAAGCTCAAAAAGATGCTTCGCGAAGGCAAGATGGACGACCGTTTCGTCGATATCGAATTGACCCAATCGGCCATGCCGATGATCGAAGTTTTGACCCCTCAGGGCATGGAAGGAATGGAATTCAACCTCAAAGAGATGTTTTCCAACCTGATGCCCAAGAAGACCAAAAAAAAGACGGTGAAAATACCCGAGGCGCTGGAGATCCTCACGCAGGAAGAAGCCGGAAAGCTGGTCGATATGGATAAAGTCACCGGCGAAGCGATCCGCCGGGTGGAGCAATCCGGGATCGTTTTTCTCGACGAGATCGACAAGATCGCCGGGCGAGAGTCCATGCACGGCCCCGATGTTTCGCGCCAAGGCGTACAGCGGGATCTTTTGCCGATCGTCGAGGGTTCGACCGTCAACACGAAATACGGCATGGTGAAAACCGATCACATTCTGTTCATTGCCTCGGGCGCTTTTCACACCGCGAAGCCCTCGGATTTGATTCCTGAGTTCCAGGGGCGTTTCCCGATTCGGGTCGAGCTCAGTTCCCTCACGAAGGCGGATTTCGTACGGATTCTGACCGAACCGAAGAATGCGTTGACGAAGCAGTATGAAGCCTTGCTCGAAACCGAGGGCGTTCATCTGCGATTTGCCGAAGACGCAATCCAAGAAATCGCGTTGATCGCGACCGACGTCAACGAGCGCACGGAAAACATCGGCGCGCGCCGGTTGCATACTATCCTCGAGCGCTTGCTGGACGAGATCTCTTTTACGGCGCCCGAAACCCATGGCCGGGAAGTCGCCATCGATGCGCGCTATGTCCGCGAGCGGCTCGCGCCGATCTTGAAGGACGAAGACTTGTCGCGCTATATCCTCTGAGAAGCGCGGTCGGATACTGGAGCGACAGATGCTGGGGTGACGTTGCCCAAGACTCCAACCGTCCAATTCCGGTAATGCATCTTTTTTAGATATTTTGCTGTGCGGTTTGTGCTAAATTCCGAGTGATGGAAAACTTCATCGGCAAGGCCGAGGTCTTAATGGAGGCCTTGCCTTACTTTCAGCGCTTTTACGGCAAGACCTTCGTCATCAAATATGGCGGTCATGCGATGGAAAACGAGGAGCTCAAAACAAGCTTCGCGCAGGACATCGTGTTGCTGAAATACGTCGGAATCAACCCGGTGGTGGTTCATGGCGGCGGCCCGCAAATCGATTCGGCGCTCGACAAAATGGGCATCACTAGCCGGTATGTCCGCGGCATGCGCGTCACAGACAAAGAGACCCTCGATATCGTCGAGATGGTACTGGTCGGAAAGGTCAACAAAGAAATTGTCACAATGATCAACCAGCACGGTGGCATGGCCGTAGGTCTTAGCGGCAAAGACGGCGGGCTTATCTTGGCTAAAAAAATGAGCGTTACTGTGGAATCGAGCAATGGCGAGGCGCCGGAAATCATCGATATCGGCATGGTCGGTGAGATTGTCGGGATCAATCCGCTGGTCATCGAATCCCTCGATCAGAATAAGTTTATACCGGTGATCGCGCCGGTCGGTGTCGGCCGAGATGGAGAAACTTACAACATCAATGCCGATCTCGTGGCGGGCGAAATTGCCGAGGCGCTGCATGCCGAAAAGCTGATTCTCATGACGGACGTGGTGGGCGTCAAAGACAAAAAAGGCAGCTTGCTGAGCACGCTCAAAGAAAATCAGGCGCGCAAAATGATTCAGGACGGGATCGTCGGCGCGGGTATGATTCCCAAAGTCGAATGTTGCATCAATGCGCTCAAGGGTGGTGTGGAGAAGACGCACATCATCGATGGCCGTGTGAAACACGCCGTGCTGTTGGAAATCTTTACGCGGGAAGGTGTGGGGACGGAGGTGGTGCGGAAGTGATGAAGAACCGGGAGGTCGCGGCTTTAACCGAAAAATACGTTGCCAAGACTTATGCGCGCGCCCCCATCGCGCTGGTCAAAGGACGCGGAACCAGGGTTTGGGATGCCGACGGCAAGGAATATCTCGATTTTCTTGCCGGGATCGCTGTCAACAGCCTCGGGCACTGCAATCCGGCGATCGTCAAGGCGATCAAGGGGCAAGCTCAACAACTGCTGCACGTTTCCAATCTCTATCACATCCAGCCGCAGGCGGAGTTGGCGCGGGAGCTATGCCGCCATTCCTTCGCGGATCGGGCGTTTTTCTGCAACAGCGGAGCCGAAGCTAACGAAGCGGCCATCAAGCTGGCGCGCCGTTACGGACTCGAAAAACTCGGTGGCAAGTTCGAGATTCTCTCGACCCATAATTCATTTCACGGCCGTACGCTGGCGACGCTTACCGCCACCGGCCAGGAAAAAATCCGCGCGGGCTATGATCCGCTGCCTGCGGGATTTCGTCAGGCGGCGTATAACGATCTGAATGCCATGGAGGCGGCGATCGACGGCCAGAAGACCGTCGCCATTCTCGTTGAGCCGATTCAAGCCGAGGGCGGAGTGATAGTCGCCAATGAGATTTATATGCTCGGTTTGCGTGAAATCTGCGATCAACGCGGCCTGTTGCTGATTTTCGATGAGGTGCAGACTGGCATGGGGCGGACGGGTAAACTTTTCGGCTATGAACAGTTCGGCGTGAAGCCCGACATCATGACCTTGGCCAAAGCATTGGGAGGCGGTTTGCCGCTGGGCGCGATGCTTGCGCGGGAAGAAGTTGCCGGCAGCTTCGTTGCGGGTAGCCACGCGTCGACATTCGGCGGAAACCCGGTATCCTGCGCGGCCGGATTGGCAGTCATGAACGCGCTCATCAAAGGCGGCGTCCTGAAGAATTGCGTGCAGATGGGCAAATATTTCGTCAAAGGTTTAGAAGCGCTAAAAAGGCGCTTTCCATTCATCCGAGAGATTCGCGGCAAGGGGCTCCTCCTCGGCCTCGAACTGACCATCGACGGCAACAAAATTGCCGAAACCTGCATGCAAGAAGGATTGCTGATCAATTGCACCGCGTTCAAGGTTTTGCGGTTCGCGCCGCCACTCACGATCACCAAGCGTGAAATCGACCGCGGTTTGGCAATCCTGGAAAATGTTTTGGCCCGCCAGTAAGTCGGCCTCCTCTCATGCAATGAGCAAACGTGACCTAGTCAATTTTGCCGGCCTGAGCCGGCGCGATCTTTTCGTTATTTTGGACCTCGCCCGCGAATTGAAACGCAAACAGAGACGCGGCGTCATTCATCACTTACTGATAGGAAAGAGCTTGGCCTTAGTCTTCGAGAAGCCCAGTTTGCGCACCCGCGCGACTTTCGAGATCGCCATGAATCAGTTGGGCGGGAATGTCTTTTTTATGGGCGGCGCCGAGGTTGGCCTTGGAACGCGCGAAACGCCGGCGGATTGTGCACGCAGCCTCGCCCGTTGGGTTGATCTCATTGCCGTACGGACCTTCACTCAGGCTACACTCGAAGAGATGGCGGCATATTCCTCGGTCCCGGTGATTAATGCATTGACGGATCTTTATCATCCTTGCCAGGTGCTCGCCGACTGCCAGACGCTGGTAGAGCATAAAGGCAAGCTTGATGGATTGAAGATTACATTTGTTGGGGATGGCAATAATATGGTCCATTCGTGGCTGGAAGCCGCGGCATTGGTGCCATTTTCGTTCACAGTGGCCTGTCCGAAAGGCTACGAGCCGGACAGTGAAATTTTTGCCAAAGCGCGAGCCGCGGGCGCAGATGTAAATGTCACACAATCGGTCGCGGAAGCGGTCAGCGGAGCGGATGCCATTTACACCGATGTATGGACCAGCATGGGCCAGGAAGAGGAGGCCCAACGCCGCCGGCGCGTTTTTCGAGACTACCAAGTCAATAGCAAAGTAGTCAAAATGGCGCAGAGTGATGCGATCGTGATGCATTGCTTGCCTGCGCATCGCGGTGAGGAAATTACGGACGAGGTCCTGGAGAGCCCGCAGTGCGTCGCCTTTGACCAAGCGGAGAATCGTCTGCATGTACAGAAAGCCGTTATGGTTTGGCTCCTCAATGCCTTAAAGAATTCCCAAGTGCCGAGCTCAATTTCGTCCGGCAGAGTGCTGTCGAAAAAAAAATCCAGAGTCTAATAACTCGATGAACGTCAAAAAGGTGGTTCTTGCCTATTCCGGCGGATTGGACACTTCGGTGATCCTACGCTGGCTCAAGGAGCAATACGGCTGTCAAGTGATCGCCTTTTGCGCCGACCTGGGACAAGGCGAAGATCTCGAAGCGATCAAACGGAAGGCGCTTAAAACAGGCGCCAGCAAAGTCGTGATTGGCGATCTGCGCGAGGAATTCGTCAAGAACTACGTTTTCCCTATGCTGCGCGCCAACGCGGTCTATGAAGGCTCCTATTTGCTGGGCACCTCGATCGCGCGACCACTCATCGCAAAAGGGCAGATCGATGTAGCGGTCAAGGAAAAAGCCGACGCGGTATCGCACGGCGCCACCGGCAAAGGCAACGATCAGGTGCGTTTCGAGCTCACTTACTATGCCTTGAAGCCCGGGATTCAGGTCATCGCGCCGTGGCGCTTGTGGGATCTGAATGCGCGATCGACGTTGATCGAGTATGCACGCAAACACGGCATTCCCGTGCCCGTTACTAAAGCCAAACCTTACAGCACGGATCGGAATCTGTTTCACATCAGCTATGAAGGTGGAATTCTCGAAGATCCATGGAAGGAGCCGCCGGCGGAGATGTTCGTGTGGTGCCGACCGCTCGAAAAGACGCCGAACCGGCCCGAGTATATCGAGATCGAGTACTTGAAGGGCGATCCGATCGCGGTCAATGGCCGAAAAACGTCGCCGGCTAAGTTATTGGCGGCCCTGAACGATATCGGCGCAAAGCACGGGATTGGCCGAGTCGATATCGTAGAGAACCGTTACGTTGGCATGAAGTCCCGCGGCGTCTATGAGACGCCGGGCGGTACGATTCTGCACGCGGCACATCGCGGACTCGAATCGATCACCATGGATCGCGAAGTGCTTCGCCTAAGAGATAGCTTGATTCCGCGTTTTGCCGAAATGATCTATTACGGCTATTGGTTCGCGCCCGAGCGCGAAGTATTGCAAAAGGCGATCGACGCTTCCCAGGCAAACGTCAGCGGTTGTGTTCGGCTGAAGCTCTATAAGGGGAACGTTATGGTCGTCGGACGCAGGTCCGATTTCTCGCTTTATGATCCGAACGTCGCTACCTTCGAAGCGGACCACGTTTATCGACAGGCCGACGCCGACGGATTCATTCGATTGAATGCCTTGCGCTTGCGCTTACAGAAGTTGCAAACAGCCAAACAGCGGTAGTCATGGCCGAGGTTAAAGTCAAGAAACCGAAACTCTGGGGCGGACGCTTTGCGGTTAATACCGCCGACTCGGTGGAAAGTTTCACCGCATCGATCGCGATCGACGCCCGGCTTTATCGCCACGATATTATGGGGAGTATCGCGCATGCCAAGATGCTCGCCAAGCAAAAAATAATCAGCTCCAGCGATGCACGAAAGATCGTTCGCGGTTTGCAAGCGATTCAACGGGAAATTGACAACGGCAAGTTTGCTTTTTCGGATGCCGACGAAGACATTCATATGAATATCGAGCGGCGCCTGACCGAGCGCATCGGAAGCGCCGGCGGCAAGCTCCACACGGCGCGCAGCCGAAACGATCAGGTCGCGCTCGATATGCGGCTGTTTTTGCGCGACGAAGTCAAACTGATCCTGGACGCATTGGCGGCTCTTCGCCAGGAACTGGCGAAGGCTGCGCAAAAGCATCTGGACGTGATCATGCCCGGTTACACGCACCTGCAACGGGCTCAGCCGGTGCTCTTTGCACACCACCTGTTGGCGTATGTCGAGATGTTCGAGCGTGACAGCGAAAGATTTGCCGACGGTTTGGCACGAATCGATGTGCTGCCTTTGGGATCCGGCGCTTTGGCAGGAACGACATTCCCGATCGATCGGAACTATGTCGCCAAGCTTTTGGGCTTCCGGCGCATCTCAAAAAATAGCATCGACGCGGTCAGCGATCGCGACTTTCTTCTGGAATTTTTGGCGGCTGCTTCAATACTGTTTGTGCACCTGAGCCGGATTGCGGACGAGTTGGTTTTGTGGTCGAGCCAGGAATTCGGTTTTATTGAATTGCCCGACGGTTACTGCACCGGGAGCTCGATGATGCCACAGAAAAAAAATCCCGATGTGCCAGAACTGATTCGCGGTAAGACTGGACGGGTATTCGGCCATTTGCAGGCACTGCTGACAATCATGAAAGGGCTGCCGCTCGCTTATAATCGAGATCTGCAGGAGGACAAGCTGCCGCTCTTCGATACCGTGGATACGGTGAAGGCCAGCATCAAGATGATGAGCGAAATCGTCGCGGGAATGAAGGTACGGCGGGAGCGCATGCAAAGAGCCGTTGAAGATGGATTCATGAACGCCACGGACGTGGCGGATTACCTGGCGCAGCGCGGAGTGCCCTTTCGTGTCGCCCATGGAATTGCCGGCCGGATCGTGCAGTTTTGCCTGGCCGAGAACAAACGAATAGGTGCTTTGAGCTTGGATGAATTCAAACGGTTCTCGGCTAAGTTCGACAAGAGCGTATACGGATATCTTCAGGCGGAGGCGGTGGTGGCGCGGCGGCGCGCGTTCGGCGGCACGGCGCGTCAAAACGTCATGCGGCGGCTGAAGGAGCTGAGGCCTAGATGAAGCGACTGATTATTGTTTTGATGATGCTCTGCGCGAGCCTCGGTTGCGGCAAAAAAGGCGACCCACGGGCGCCGGAGCTCGCGACCCCGAAGGTCATCACCAATCTCACAGCCCGCTCTGGGCCGAACGGCATTGCATTGACTTGGAGCCGGCCAACTGAATATGTCGACGGCACGGCATTGAAAGATCTGGCCAGCTTTGTCATTTTCCGTAAAGAAGTTTCTCAGAGTTGTCCGGATTGCCCCGTGCCGTACCGACAGCTCACTACGGTGAACGTCGAAGATCGTGAAAAATTCGTCCAGCAAAAACAGTATCGTTACGACGATCAGGAAGTCGGGCCGAATGCAATTTATCGCTATCGAATCGCGTCTCAATTATTCGACGGTTCGTTAAGCGCGCCCTCCAATGAAGTGGAAGTCGAACGGGGTAATCCATGAACCATTTTGAATACCGCAACGGCGAAATGTTCGCGGAAGCTGTGCCATTGAAGCGCATTGCGCGGGAAGTCGGCACGCCAGCTTACGTTTACAGCTTGGCGACCTTGACGCGCCATTTCAAAGTTTTCGACCAGGCATTTACTAAAGTCCGGCATATCGTTTGTTTTTCCGTCAAGGCCAATTCCAATCTGGCTCTGCTCCGTGCCTTCGCCAAAGAGGGAAGCGGCTTTGACATCGTATCGGGCGGCGAATTGTTTCGCGTCTTGAAAGTCGGCGCGGATCCGAAAAAAATCGTTTTCTCCGGCGTCGGCAAAAAAAGAGAGGAGATCGAATACGCGCTCGAGACGGGGATATTGATGTTTAACGTCGAATCGGAGGAGGAGTTATTAGCGCTGAACGACATCGCCTCGAATATTGGCAAACGGGCGCCGATCAGCTTGCGCGTGAATCCCGACGTGGATCCGCAGACGCATCCCTACATTTCCACCGGAATGAAGAAGGCCAAGTTCGGTGTGGATATCAGAAAATCGTTGGAAACATACCGCAAGGCGGTTTCATTGAAAAACGTCGAAGTGGTCGGAGTCGATTGCCATATCGGTTCGCAATTGACCTCGATTACGCCGTTTGTCGATGCCCTGGCCAAGGTGCGCGAATATTTGGATCGCGTGCTCGCCGGAGAGATGAAAAGGGAAGGCGCGCAGATTCGCTATCTCGATCTTGGCGGAGGGTTGGGGATCAATTATCACGACGAGACGCCACCCTTGCCCGACGAATACGCCAAAGCGATCACTGAGGGCCTGGAAGGATTGGACGTCACTTTGATTTTGGAGCCCGGTCGCGTGATCGTCGGCAACGCGGGAATTCTTCTCACCGAAGTCCAATACCTCAAAGAAACGGATAGCAAAAAATTCGTGATCATCGACAGCGGCATGAACGATCTCATCCGCCCGGCGCTCTACGGCTCGTATCAGGCGATTCAGCCTGTCGTAGAGAATAGAGCGCCGGAGATCGTCGCCGACGTTGTCGGGCCGATCTGCGAGAGCGGTGATTTCTTCGCCAAGGATCGCGAAATCCCGCGGCCCCAACGGGGTGATTTGCTCGCGGTGATGAGCGCCGGCGCGTACGGATTCACTATGGCGTCCAACTATAATTCTCATCCGAAGCCGCCCGAGGTGCTCGTGGATGGCGATCGATATTATGTGGTGCGCAAGCGCGAATCGTTTGAAGACTTGATCAACGGGGAAATGATTCCGCCGTCGCTGCAATAAATTTAGGGGCGTATGGCGTACGCCCTTTTCAAGCTTATGAAACTAGAATTCACCAAGATGCACGGCACAGGCAACGATTTTGTTTTTGTCGATTGTCTGAAGAAAAATATCCATCATTTGGACGCAATCGCAAAAAAGCTCTGTGATCGGCGTTTCGGGATTGGCGCCGATCAATTGCTCACGATTCAGCCGTCAAAGATCGCCGATTTCAAAATGGAAATTTACAACGGAGACGGCAGTCAGGTGGAGATGTGCGGCAATGGCATTCGGTGCTTTGCCAAATACGTGTATGATCACCGCATCACGCAAAAGCGCGAGCTCGAAGTCGAAACGCTCGCCGGGATCATCCGACCGCGGATCGTCGGCGAGCTCGTCGAAGTCGATATGGGCGAGCCGATTCTTGAAGGCAGAAAAATCCCCGTCGATGCCGAGGGCGAAATTAAAAATCGGCCGCTGCTGGTGGATGGTAACAGATATGAAGTGACTTGCGTCTCGATGGGGAATCCACATTGTGTTGTGTTCCTCGAGGATATCGATTCTCTGGATCTTGAAAAGCTCGGGCCGAAATTTGAGCATCATTCATTCTTTCCCAAGCGCGTGAATACCGAGTTCATCAAAGTTCTCAACCGGGGCGAAGTGAAAATGAGAGTCTGGGAACGCGGCGCAGGCGAAACCTGGGCGTGCGGCACCGGCGCGAGCGCTGTGGGAGTTGCAGGAGCGATCACCGACAGAACCGATCGGGAAATTACGATCCATCTGAAGGGCGGCGATCTTCTGATTGAATGGCGCGATAATAATCGGGTTTACATGACCGGCGGCGCCGCAGAAGTGTTTCACGGCGTGATCGAGATCGAGTAGGAGGAATCGGCAATGTTTACCGGCTCGATCGTTGCCCTGGTCACACCGTTCAAAAACGGTGCGGTGGATTGGCAAAGTCTCGAAGGTCTGGTCGACTTTCACCTGCAGAACGGGACGCATGGAATTGTCCCGTGCGGCACCACCGGCGAATCGGCGACCCTGAGTCACCAGGAGCATGATGAGGTCATTCGCGCTGTCATAAACGCTGTAAACAAGCGAATTCCAGTGATCGCCGGGACCGGATCGAACGCCACCGACGAAGCGGTTCGCCTCACCCGCGAAGCGGAAAAGTCCGGCGCAGATGGCGCGCTGATGATTTCTCCCTATTACAACAGACCGACGCAGGAAGGCATCTATCAGCATTACAAAAGAGTCGCCTCCGAGGTCGGGATTCCGATCATCATTTACAATATCCCAGGACGCACCGGGTCCAAGATCGAGCCCGAGACTTTAGCTCGGTTGGCGGAAATCGAAAACATCGCCGGCGTCAAAGAGGCCACCGGCTCGGTCGATCAAGCGATCGACGTGATTCGGTTGTGCGGGGATCGGTTTGC
>DATBEY010000130.1:0-4409 GCA_036558765.1 Binatia bacterium
TTCAGCGCTAAAACTCCTTGGCCCTCATAAGAGCCAGTTAGGATATTTGCTTTGCCGACGAATTCGGCCACAAAGCGGGTCTTCGGTCGATCGAAAATTTCACCCGGCTTACCGACTTGGACCATGCGGCCATGATCAAGCACCGCGATCCGGTCGGATGTCGCCATCGCTTCCGCCTGATCGTGGGTGACATAAACAGTGGTGATTTTGAACTCCTCGTGTAGGCGGCGTATTTCGAAGCGCATCTCCTCGCGCAGGTTTGCATCCAAATTACTGAGCGGTTCGTCCATCAAAAGAATCTGCGGCTCGACTATGAGGGCGCGCGCCAGAGCCACTCGTTGCTGCTGTCCCCCGGAGAGCTCTGCCGGGTAGCGATCTTTGAGCTCCGCCAGATGCACCACCCCAAGCAGCTTGGCGATTTTTTGTTCGATCTCGTGGCGGGAAAGGCGCTTGAATTTAAGACCGTACGCAACGTTCTGCCCCACCGTCATGTGCGGCCAGACGGCGTAGCTCTGAAAGATCATCGACATGTTACGGCGCTCGGGCGGCACTAGCAAATGCGCCGATGATATGACATCGCCGGCGACGAGAATTTCCCCGGCGTCGGGTTGAAGAAACCCGGCGAGCAGTCTTAACGTCGTGGTTTTACCGCAGCCGGATGGACCGAGCAGAGAAACGAACTCACCGTCGCCGATTTCCAGATCGAGATCGTTCACCGCAGCGGCGTCAGCGAATCTTTTCGTCAGAGCACGAATCGCGACAATCGCCATGGAATTACTCTCGGGTCCCGATCACATCACGCCCGCCGAACCACTGGACGACAAGGATTACGGCGAAGGAAACGATCAAAAGAAGAATGCCGAGCACCGCGATCACACCCACCTGCCCTTCTTCCTTCAGATCGAAGATAACAACGGAGACGACCTTCGATTTTGGCGCGAACAGGAGAATCGCCGCGCTTAGCTCGCGGATCACTCCAATGAAGATAAACGACCATGCCGCGATGATTCCCGAGCGCGCCAACGGCGCCGTCACTTCTGTGAGCGAGAGGAGCCGATTGGCGCCGAGGATCCGGCTCGCGTCCTCGAGCTCGGGATGAATGCTTTTGAAAGTGGATTCTGCCTGCGAAAAGCCGATGGGCATTTCTTTGGTCAAAAATGCCACGAACAAGATCCAGATGGTGCCGTACAGCACGAGTGGCGGGCGTGTATAGGCGATGAACAATCCGACGGCCAAGACGATGCCGGGGATCACCAAGGGCGCCAACGCGAAAAACGTCAGATAACGCGCGCCGACGAACAGATTACGATTGGTAATATAGGCGATCAACGTCGCGAGCAAAGTGCCGATGGTTGCGGTCAGCAGTCCCAGTTTGAAAGTATTGTAAATTGCTAGCTGCGTATCGCCGTATTCGAAAAATGCGAAGGAAAAATTCTTGAGCGTGAAATTGTCCCAAGTAAGCGGCAGAGCCCAGGCCTGCGAGAGCGCTGCCTTGAGCAGAATCCAATAGGGCAGAAACACCGAAAGTGATAAAATGCCGAAAACGAAGACCAGCGCCGCCATTCGTCCCCAACCGAGATTGATCAATCGTCGCTGCCCCCCTTTGCCGCCGACCGTACTGAAACCCTTTCGTCCGAGGATTCTTTTTTGCACGGCGAGCAAACCCATCGTCGCCAAGAGTAACGGCACAGAAAACGCTGCCGCCATATCCAGGCGGGGTGGATACTGAAAGAGCGCCCAGATCTGGGTAGTGATCGTGTGCAATCCGGCCGGAAGCCCGAGAATCGCCGGCGCGCCGAAGAGCGACAACGATTGCAGGAAAGCCAAAATAAATCCGCTGAGCAGTGCCGGCAAGGCCAAGGGTAGCGTCACCGTCATAGCCGTGCGCCATTTATTCGCCCCCATAATCTGCGCAGCATCTTCGAGATCGGACGAGATCAGCTCGCAGACATTGGCGATCATCGCAAACACGAACGGAAAGCTGTACAGGGCCATCACGAAGATCAACCCGGGCATGGAAAAAATATTGAACAACGCATTTTCTGCGCCTGTGATGACGCGGTAAAGCTTATTGAGCGATCCAGCATTGGGTCCGGCCAGTAGCGTCCATGCGAATGCGCCCAAAAATGGCGGCGTGACGAACGAGGCCATCACCAGCGCGCGAATCGCCTTCTTCCAAGGTAAATCGGTCCGGGTCACGAGCCAGGCGAGGAGCGCTCCGACGACGACGGAGAGCGCGCCGACCCAGATTGAAATTACTAGAGTGTTCCAAATCGCTTTGAGAAATTGCTCGTTGGTGAAAACTTCAACGTAGCGACTCAGGCTAAACCCGTTCTGATCCCACAAGCTGGTGCGAAAAATCGCCGCGAGGGGAAAAAGCATCAAAAATACGAGCAGAAGAGCCGCGCCAACCCATACCAGTAGAGTCGGATCCGTGAGTCGAAGCGCGGACCAGCTCCTCTCGCCGACACGATCAAAGGTCCGAGTTTGCGAAGTGGACATGAGAAGTTGATATTCTACGCGTGCTTGCGCAGCTCGTCCGGTAACGCTCCCGTTCCGTCATTCCCGCATGTTCCTAGCGGGAATCCAGGCGAAATCTTAACTGGACCAGCGGTTAATGCATTCGGGAGTGATGTCATGAATCATAACGATTTGTCTAAGCGCCGCCAGCTTGTCTTGTTCTAGGCGCCGAAATATTCGGTGAAGCGCTTTTTGATTTCGGCGTTGCGCTTCTCGAGCTCGTCTGCGTCTGCCGGCAGAAGCTTTAGTTCTTTGAGCTTCGGCTTGTCCGATGGGTAGGTCACGTCCGGATGGCCCGTGTAAAGGCCTTCTTTATCGGCCAACAGTTGCTGCATTTCCTTCGTGAAGATGTATTCCATGAAAAGCTTTGCCGCGTTCGGATGAGGCGCGTCCTTGGCAATAGCCACCGGCGATACAATGAGCGGAACGCCCTCCTTCGGATAAATGATCTTGATCGGATTACCCTGTTTGAGTGTCTTATAGTAAAAATATTCTGCGCCGTTGACACCGATGGGGCGCTCTCCCGATGCGACGATGCCCGCAGGATCGTTGGCCGATTGCACGATGTGCAATTTGTTTTTCGCCAGATCACGAAAATAATCCCAGCCGTAGACATGCAATAGCGCCAGCACGTGGGTCATGATGATGCCGCTGTAGCCTGGATGCGCAGTGACCTCTTTGCCGCTCCATTTCGAATTGAGCAGATCCTTCCAGGTGTTTGGTGCATCCTTGTCCGTAACAAGCTTAGGATTGTACGCGATCACCGAAAGAGTCGCTCGCATGCCGTAGTAAAACCCGGCTTTATCCTTGAAGCCCTCGGGAAACGGAGCGACCCCTTGAGGCGTGTATTTCAGCAGCAATCCCTTTGCCTTGAGTAGCTCGAAATGGCCAGCATCTGAGGTGTGAATGACATCGGCATTTTTAACGCCCGCTGCCGCTTCCTGCATAACCCGCTGCAAAACTCGTTGTGACCCCGTGCGATGAACCTCAACGTCGATACCTGTATATTTTTGCTTGAACGTAGCAGCGATTGCCGTCGAGGAAGGAAGCGCTAGTGAAGTATACCAAAGCACCGATCCTTCTTTTTTTGCGGCTTGCACGAGCGCCGCGTCCTGCGCCAGAACTGGCACTGCTAAAAAGATCACGCCGCAGACGGCGATAAGACAAAGATCGAATCTTTTCATAGTGAACCCCCTATGGCTTGGCTCTGCACGTCGATTGCCGAACTCGCGATTTAGGCGCGGCCATTATTACGGAATCAGTGTCTCAGTCAATATGCTGATGGTCGGTAACCGCTCGAGCCGCTGCACCAGTTTCACAACTTCCTCAACGCGATTTTCATCCAGCGCCAACTGCGCGTTGGCGCGGAACTTTGCTTCGATCTCCTCCGGCGGCAGCGGATCTTCGTAGCCGCCACGTGGATGAAGCTGATCCTCTGTAAAAACGGCTCCGTCTTTCATCTTAACCTGCACGTGGCCTTCGAAATGGCGCGGGTAATCGATGGTCGGATCGAGCTCATAGCGGACTTTTTCGGCGAGGGCGAGCAACTCGGTGTCGCGAATCGCCGCCTCCGAGAATTCCTCGAGCCCCGCCTGACCGCGAATCAGCATGACGGCGATACTATAAGGCAGGCTGAATTTTGCTCCGTACGAGCTCACCGGCTTTTGTTTATCCGCCAGCGGTTCCCAGAGGCGGTGCACCGGGCCTTCTGCAGTCCGGCAGATCACTTCAGCAATTTGCTCGGCTGCAGGCGAATATTTTTGTTTGATCCTGAGCGCGCAGTCCATGTAGGGATGTGAAATCGACCCGCATGGATATGACTTGAATGTCAATCGCGGTATTTCCCAGCGTTTCCCCAGCTCGAGAATTTTTTCAAAGTCGTATTCGTT
>DATBEY010000131.1:0-8342 GCA_036558765.1 Binatia bacterium
AGAAGAACCGAAGCCCCGGCACAGAGCCCGATTTTAAGCAGTTCACGACGATTCAGATTCATGCTCTCAACTCACCGTATTGTAATAACACGACTCCTCAGGGTCAGATATGGCCTCCAAGATTCAAGCATTTATATGCTCGATCAAGCCGAAAGCGGATTTTGCCAGCGCAAATTTCGAAAACGGGCGAAGTCGCCGTCAGTCGAGCAGAGGATCAATCCGTCCTCGATGGCCAGCGCTGCAAGGTGAGCGTCCGGGACCAGGTTCGCCTGTATTCCTGAACCGGCCAAGAGCGAGCTTAGTAGTTCGCGGTGCCGTTCAGAGGCACCGGAATCCAGGTAGGTTCGCAGTCAAGCCACCCCGGCGCTTGCCCAAGCGCTTGAGCGATGTGGCGACATCGTGTTCCAGAGTAATCGTGGTACGCATGCATCAAAACATAATAGATTTGCTGCGCTGATGCCAATACAGTTCGACGGATAACACTAACACTGACAGGCATCCAACTGCGCGAAATTTGTAAGCCGGAGGCGGTAAAGCCCCCAATGGCGCCAGCGATGGCGTTCTTGCGGCCGACGATTTTGGCGGAGCCCGATCCGTTCGGCGAGCAATTCCGGTGCTGTGTTACATTACGAGCCGGTGCTGATCCGATTGCAATCGAATCGATGACTAGAGTAAGTCATGACGAGCCAATGTTTACGATCCGATGAACGAGGTGGTGCGTGAACGAAGCAGATCGGAAAATGATCGGAGTGACGCAAAAATTCTGCATGCGTATGGCAGCGGCCCAATTTTCCGACCTGATATGCTTCATCTTTGTCATCGGTGCTATCTTTATTCATGCAGTCGCGGGAGCCCAGTCCACCGCTCCGGCGCCGCGGGCTGTGCTTGGAGTGGCGCTGCGCGAGTTGAGCCCGCAGGAGATCCAGAGCGGCATCCAGGGCGCATTCGTGCAGGGAATCGTGCCGAATGGGCCGGCAGAAAAAGCTGGTCTCCGACCAGGCGATATCATCGTCGGCGCCAACCGACAAGCGGTTGCAAGCGGAGCGCAACTGGTCCAGATGATCGGCAGTCGCAATCCCGGAGATTTGGTCGAGCTGGTCGTGATTCGGTCCGCTCGCCGGCAAACGATCAGCGTCACGCTTGCGCCGCCGGTTGAGGGCACGCGGAGGGCAGCACAGAGCACGTCTCGGCCGGCAGAGACGGAACCGCCGGCTAAACCCGCTGGCACGGCGCTTCCGGCGGGCGGTTCCGCTTCGACCGGCATCATTCGCTTTCGACCGTTCTCAGTCCGCGATCCGCAGTTGAACAATAGGGAAGCTCTGCGAATGCTCGTCCCTGCGGACTGGCGTGTTGAGGGCGGCATACTCTGGCGGCATGATCGTGCGATTCTCGCCACTGCTGTGCTGCGCATTTTCAATCCCAATGGCTCTGAAGAGCTGAATCTTCTGCCGATTGAGCAGTTCGCGCAGGCGAATCCCGGCTACGGGTTCGGCATCGGCTCAAACTATCTCGGCAGCGAGCTGCAGCCGGCGATGGATCCGCAGACGTTTGTCTCGCGGATTGTGATGCCGCGCTACCGCCGCCAGATCGGCCCTGTTACTCCGATTGGCGGCGGAGAACTACCGGCTGTGGCGCAGGCCGCGCAAAGTTCGGGGATGCCGTCGCAGATGCGCGCGGGCCGATTCCGCTACTCCTATAGCTTGGCGAAAAGGCCAATGGAGGAGGATGTCTACTGTGTGCTCAGCTACACGTCTGCGCCTGCAGTCCAGTCGGTGTATTGGTCGCCGGAGCAGCTCTACTCGATCCGCGCTGAGCGCGGCCAGCTCGATCAGAAGACCAAGCTCATGCAGGCCATTGTCTCTTCGACCCGGATCAACTTGCAATGGTACAACGCCTATCTGCAGGTCTGGGAGATGTGGAAAGCGAATGTGATGCAGTCGATTCAGAATGCCGGCCATTTGAGCCGCTACATTGCCGGGATCAATAACCAGATTACGGCCACCAACAGAGAAGCGTGGGAGCAGCAGCAGGCCTCGTATGATCGGATCAGCCGGCGTTTCAGCGAATATACTCGCGGAGTGGACACCTACCATAATCCTGTAACCAATCAGCCGATTCAGCTGCCTGGCGGTTACGGACGTGCGTGGACGAATTCTCTGGGCGAGTACATCGTGTCGGACAGCTCGAGTTACAACCCCAACATCGGCTCGTCCACCAATTGGCAACCGTTACAACGGGTGCCCTAGACGTGTCACCGGAGAGAAAAGGATGGTCCGCGGCCGTCGCTCTCGAAGACAAAAGCCGCTCAAGCGCGCACCTAGATGTCCTTCTAGCTGTTGCATTTGCTCTAACTGACCGTTATGCGGATTTAATGATGCTTTTGCGTCGGTGTTGCCGCGGTGGCATGATCAAAACAGCCAACATGCAATGGTAATCAACGAGTGCGAAATTAATCAGACAGGAGCCTTGTTTATGAGAAGCACCAATGTCCCTGCAACTTTGAAGGTGATTTTTTGTTTGTGCTGGTTCATCGCGCTGGCGATGATTAAGAACAGCGATGCCGGAGAGTATTTCATCTACCAAGATCCTAAAGGCAACTTGGTCCTTTCAAACAACGTTCCTGCTGCTGGGAGCAAGATCATCAAGAGAGAAACACTATCAGAAGTAAGCGATCAGCAAATTGCAGAGTCGCGCATCCGCGACGAGCGGGTGGGACTTGATAACAAGGTTGCGAGCTTGGAGAAGAGTATCGGTCAGTTATCGGACAATCTACGTGCTCAAGGCGAGGTTATTGACAGTTTGCAGCAGGATTATAGCGATCCGAATGTTGCCGTGGGGGTGACGCAAGCACCGGCAATTGTAACGAGGCCTCCGCGTGGACACCTGCCACCCCGTTTTAAGAACGACTTACCCAACGCACGGCCTCGCGGAGCGATTCCCACTCCACCGCAGCAACGGCCCAGCGGGAGAGCTGGGTAAGAACCGTCAGCTATACATGCGTGCAGGATTCAATAGCTGAGCGTAAAGATCTTGCTCTTCTCCGCGGTGCGAAATCTGCCGAGCAAGAAGCTGCGACAAGTTGAGTCTCAACCTTCGCTTCGTTTTGCTCCCTCTACCTCACAACCGCGAGCATTACAACGATGAGTCCTCCTGACTGCACGAAAAATTAGGATTTGGGCAACAGCCCTTTTAAGACTTGATCATCATCTCGCCGGTTTCTTGAGTAGGCCGTAAGTTTGGAAGACCAAACTACAGTCGAAGGAGGAAGCGGAGATGAAGTTGTACGGCCCAATCGATCTGCACTCAAACAACAATGTGACGGTGTTGATTGATGAGCAGGATCAGGTTGTTTATCAAAAGCGGCTGCCCAACGAACTGGAGCAGTTGTCAGGGTATTGCTGCTCAGTCGAGCAGTTCCTTGGGTACATTGCCGCCGTTGTCGGCGATACGCTGCAGCACTGTTTTGTGTAGCCACATGTTCATCTTCGCCGAATCTCCCATGAGATCCGCCGGGCAGCCCAGCTCGGTGGCCAGCTCCTTGCGGGCGTTGAAGCTGCTGTCGATATCGAGAAGCTTCAGCAGATCAACGATAGAAGTCCGCCAGTTGAGCTTCTGTGGATTGGCTGCCGCGCGTTGCTCTAGTTGTGCGACCACGTCGACGACCGCGACTGGTTTGGGCGCGGCTTGGGTTGGAGCCGCAGCCGGGCTCGCCGGCGCGGCTGTGCTTGCCTGAGGCGCAGCGTTGGCCGAGCTGCCGAAGCCGAGTTTCTCGAGTATCTTGCTAAAGAATGCCATGGCATCTCCTTTTTTTTTGTGCATCGACGAACTAAACTCAGTTGTCGCGTCGCACCCTAAAACGCATAGCACCGGCAGACGGAGCAAAACAAGACTTCTGCGTCGACTGCAAGTATTTTTTCAGATTTTGTTCGGAACATTCACCTTTAGGCCTTAGCTTCCAAAATTAGATTAAACGGCGTCGACTTGGCCCTCCTGAACTCACCGAAGCCCGCCTTTTTGAAGACGCTGGCAAGGCACGCCTCGCCGGCCTGAGCACCGAGGGCGACAGCGCCGTCCTCCGACAGCGCGTGCGCGCAACAGAGCGTTGTCGAAGCCGAGTAATAAAGACGGCCGACAGTGTTCAAGTTTTCTTCCACGCGATCATTGGCGAAGGGTTCGACCAGCATCACTGTGCCGTCCTCGGCCAGCGCTGTTCTTGCATGGCGCGCGGCGCTCACGGGATCGCCCATGTCGTGCAAGCAATCAAAGAAACAGATCAAGTCAAAGCTATCAGTGCGATAACTCGTAGCATTGGCCACTTCGAACCTCACGCGATTTTCGATCGCCCGGTTTTGCGCACTGCTGCGGGCGCTTTCGATGGATTTATCGTGATAGTCGAAGCCCCAGAAGCGCGACTTTGGGAATGCCTCGGCCATGAGAATGGTGGAATGGCCGTGGCCGCAGCCGACATCCGCGACTTTGGCGCCCGCACGCAGCTTTTCCTCCACGCCCCGGAGTGCCGGCAGCCACTCGCGTACGAGACTATTCTGATAGGCGTTTCGGTAAAACGCCGCGACGCCGCAAAAAAGCCGATCGTTGTGCTCGTCCCAGGCGACGCCTATGCCGGTGCGAAACGCGTTCATCGTTTTCTCTTCGTCAAAAAACATGGAAACGGGCACCTCCCATGCAGGCGGCATGAATACCGGGCTGTCATCGTCCGCCAGTACGAGTGACTGTTCCGGGGTGAGCTCGTAGGTCGCGCTGGTGGGATGATAAATAACGTAACCCGCCGCCGCCTGGCTGTTGAGCCACTCGCGCACGTAGCGCTCCGCACAGCCCGAGCGTTCGGCTAGTTCCGATGAATCGAGCGGGCCCGCATTCGCCATGACCTTGTAGAGCCCGAGCTTGTGTCCGAGCACGGTCATGACACCGCCATAACCGGCAGCCAGGTCGGTGACCGCTTTTTCCACGAACTCATTGAGCTTTCTCTCGTCGATCTTCATGATAGAATCCTCCTCGCGTAAAATTTGTTTTCACATGAGAAGGATAATCGCGGCCACGGATCGGCGGGAGAGTCAGTTTGCGCAAAATGGGTCCGTTTAGGCCATGAATGACGTAAAAACAAAAGCAGAGCCGAAAAACGTGCGGGTCTGCCTCGTCGCTATCCGCGAGGTGATGGCTTCGACATTGATGGGTCTTTACGACGTGTTGAACTCGTTAAATTTGCTCGGCACTTACAGCGACGACTTGACCGGCCGAGCTCGTTTCAAAGCCGAGATCGTCGCGATGAGTGCGGGCTCGCTTAGTTCTGCGAGCGGGGTGCCAGTCGAAGCCAAACGGTCGATTAAGCAAATCGCTTCAGCGGACGTGGTCATCATTCCGTCGGTCCTGGTCGAACGGGGAGAGTGGCAAAAGGGTCGATATCCCGGGATGGTCAAGTGGCTGAGCGAGATGCATGCCGCGGGAGCGCAATTGTGTTCCACTTGTTCGGGCGTGCTGTTGCTCGCGGAGACCGGCCTGCTCGACGGCAAGGACGCGACGGTTCACTGGATGTACGCGTCGACCTTTCGTCGCAATTTTCCGGATGTGCGACTGCGGCTCGAGAGAGCGCTGGTCGTCGCGGGTAGAAATCAAGAATTTCTCATGTCCGGCGCCTCGACGTCGTGGCACGATCTCATTCTGTATCTCATTGCCCAACATGCAGGGCCCACCGTGGCGCAAGCGGTCGCGAAATTCTTCGCGTTCCAATGGCATGCCGATGGCCTTTCACCCTACGCCGTATTCGAGCCGGTTACCGATCACGGTGATGCCGCGATTCATAAGGCGCAAAGCTGGCTTGCGCACCACTTCTCCGTGGCCAATCCCATCGAGCAGGCTGCGCGCGTCTCGGGCATTCCGGAGCGCAGCTTCAAACGGCGCTTCAAGAGCGCCACCGGGCACGCACCCATCGATTACGTTCAGCGGTTGCGCGTAGAAGAGGCGAAGCGGCGGCTCGAGCGAACACGGGTACCAGTGGATGAGATCGGCTGGAACGTGGGCTATGAAGATCCAGCTTTTTTTCGCCGCCTGTTCAAACGGATTACGGGCATTACCGCGGGCGCGTATCGGCGAAAGTTTCACATCCCGGAAGTCGAAGTCTCTTAGAGACATCATTTCGGGGTGGTCAACGACTTCATTGCGGTGGGCAGTTTTCGGTCGAGTTTTTCTCGAGCCGGCCGCGCATCTGAAGTTCATGGGTAAAAACGATCACGGTTGACAGCGCACCGGGAAATCTCGGATAAGGATTTTGGTTTAGTCGACGCATCTAAAATGCCTCTGATCCCGAAATCGCTATTTACTCCTCGCGAAAAGGTGGGGATTTTTATTAGCTATCGCCGCGCCGATACGGCGGGACATGCGGGCCGGCTGGTCGATCAGCTCAAGTCCCGATTCAGCGACCAGGTGTTCTTCGACGTGGATTCCATAAGGCCCGGAGCGAATTTTCGAGAAGTCATCGAAGAAACTTTCACAAACTGTGGCGCCGTAATTGTACTAATCGGGAAGAGATGGCTGGAGCGGGATGCGGGGATGCCGCGCTTCGGCGATGATCAAGACGTGATCACGCAGGAGATCCGCTTGGCGATGGCATCCAAGCTGCCGATTTTGCCGGTTCTGGTCGACGGCGCATCCATGCCGGGAGAATCCCAACTGCCGCCGTCGCTCGCGAGCCTCTCCAGCTTGAACGCAATCGATCTTCGCCACACGTCCTTTGATCGAGACCTGCGAGCGGTCGATGATCATCTGGTCGAAATACTTGGCGGCGCCAAAGAAACCATGATCGAGAAGTTTGCCTTGAAGCTGTACGGACCTTTTCTCGGCAACTCTCTTGCGAAGATCCAAGGCGGGATCGTGCTGTTTGCCACCATGGGCGCCCTTTGGGCGCTCGGGGAATTGGCAGGGGCTGCGTTCATCTCATGGAGCAGTGGGTTGGAAACGCTACTCTCACCTTCAATTATCGATGCAGAGACCACACGTCTCCAGGCGGTCTGGACCGCCGCCTTCGGAGCGCTCATTTTCGCTTTCTTCGGGCGAAGATCGATACGCTGGTGGCGCCACGCGACGATCATCCTGTGGATCTCGCTGGCAGAGATAAGTCTGGCAGCGGCGCTCGCCGCCTTTTATGTAATAGAAGTGCCTGACGCGAGGATTATGGATCTTTTCGATAACAAGAAGATCGCTGTCTCACGCTGATTCCACGCTTTTACCGACGCCCTGACCGGGCGTGTCAAACGAAAAACTGTTGTAGCGAGACGGTGAGCTTTGAGCATACCAGTTCGCCGGACGGGCCAACAACCGCGGGCCACATTGTCATTCCGTCCGGGTTCAGCGATGGTGTATACACCCGTGCAAACAACAAACTGCAGGCGTGCGGTCAGGGCTGAATATTTGCCGCTTCCCGGAAGGCTGTCTGGGACGTTGTTGCTCGACGCTCCCTTCAGATGGAACGCGCGGGACTGATTCTACCGAACGCACCGTTGGCCCGGCGCATCTCACCGGCGACGCCATACCGCTTCGGGGTTTAGTCATTGACGAGTGTTGTATGACCGAGCTTGCAATATAGAAAACTGTTGTTGACCTTCGGTTCGGTGCTGCGATATATAGCGCGGATGCCGATCCACTTCATACTGCCGAAAAAGTTCACGCGCGCACAGATCGAGTGGCGCGTGGATGAATTGGCGCTGCGGTTTCAAGGTACCAAGAACAAGAAGCTGCTTGCGCAAATTGCGGCGCTGAATCGCTTGCTCGCCAGGATGGATGATCGCGACCCTAACGCGTCCAATCCCAGAAATCGCCAGTAGCTTAAGGCGGGCGGGTAAGACGCCGCTCTAAATTTTCTCGTCCGCGAATTCGCGCTTTCTTTTTTTGACTCCTCCGAGCAGCCGCGCCGCTCGTGCGCTCGGTATTCCTGCTGTTCCTCGGACCGCAAGGTCAGATCGGTCGAGGGAAGGCCCGGGTCAGCTTGGCTCCGAAGTCATCATTGTAAGACTTTACAGTCGCGCTTTTTATTCCCGAGCACACCCTCGGTTCATCGCTGAAGATTAAAGGAAGAAAAATTCTCGGCGCAGGGAATTTCTGCCGGGCGGCTCGTGTCATAGGTGACATAGGCCGCGATGGGCCGGAAAGGAGGCGACGAAAAATGAAAAATCTTGGTGCTGCGGTCCTGGCTTTGGGCGACAGCCTGGAAGCGGCTCGACGGCAGTCCGGGTGACCGATTGCTCCTCGAAACTCAAGTAGCGCAGAGGTTTACTGCGTAACATTAACCGAAGTAACAGAACGAAAGATAAAGGAGAGATTCCATGCTGACG
>DATBEY010000132.1:0-10415 GCA_036558765.1 Binatia bacterium
TACTTCGCCAACTCGGCCGGGCTCTTGGCTGGTGGGCTCTGGCACCAGCCAATGCCGATGGTGAGCAAAAAGATCAGGGCAGCCGACAGTGAGACTTTCATTTCGCCTCCCGAGAAGCAGCAATCGTGTTAGCAATATTCAATAACCGAGTGCTATGTCAATTAAGTCGCGCACAACATTTAACGGACCAAAAACTTGCAAAGGAGATGAAAACATGGCGACTAACTACGAGACATTACTGGTGACGCAGGAAAACGGCATCACCACGATTGCTTTCAATCGTCCGGAAAAGCGCAATGCGATGAGTCCGCAACTCCACAACGAGATGTTCGAGCTGCTGACGGATCTGCGCTACGACGCGCACACGCGTGTCATTGTCCTGACCGGGGCCGGCGAAAATTTTTGTGCGGGGCAGGATTTGAAGCAGTATTCCCTGGACATGGAAAGTCAGCCACAACGAGTACGTGATGAGTTGCGTAACAAGGTGCGGCGCTGGCGCAACGAAATGCTCAGGACTCTGCCGCAGCCCGTCATCGCTCGAATCACCGGCTGGTGCCTCGGTGGTGCGTTGACGGTCACGGCGGGCTGCGACATCGCCATTGCCTCCGAGGAAGCGCGCTTCGGCTTGCCCGAAGTCAATTTCGGTCATTTTCCTGCCGGCGAGACCACCGCGGTGTTGACGGAACACCTTCGGCCAAAACACGGACTGTATTACGCGCTCACCGGTAAAATGATGACGGCGCACGATGCAGAGCGCATCGGTTTGATCTCCAAGGTAGTGCCGCGCGCTGCGTTGGACAACGAAGTCGCGGAACTCGCGAAATGCCTTGCCGAAAAAAGTCCCATGGCTCTGAAGGCGGTGAAAGAAGCGTGGTACTACAGCTGGTATTCGCCGCCGGATGTCGCCTTCGAGATCGCCAATTTGATTTCGCAGAGGACCATTCGCGAACATGGCGGGCGCCCGGGTCTTGAACAGTTCGTGCAAAAAAAGCTTCGGCCCGTTTCCGGCGTGATGAGCTTGGAGACAAAATAGATCCGAGGTAGCGCTCTCGTCAGTTTTCGCTATGGCGAGATCTTGCCCGCGCAGTCATGCCACCGAAGAGTACTCGAATCCAGTTCGAAGCGACGAGCCAAAGTTGTTTTCGTGCGCAAAAAACTGGGTTTCCATTGACAGTTGAAAATCACTTTCGTAAACTAAAATTCAGCAGGGAAAGGAGGTGGTCCAGACATGATTGATAAATGTACTGACTGCGAGGTGGCTGAGACTTAGGCTCTAGGCGGAATCTTTGACGGGGATTCGGGGCCTGGAGCCTGGGAATCCCCCTCAGTCCACCTAGGATCCGCTTTGGCGGGATTAATTTTCCGCTGAAGCGGATCTTTTTTTTATGAGGTCCAAAGCCTTCATGGCGGTTTTTCTAACTTGCTCATTTTCCCCTGCAACGGCTTGCTGCAAAGCACATTGGAACTCCGAGGAGCTGTCTCCCAAATTAGCCAATGCAATAGCGGCGGTGTTGCGAACTTTGAGCTCGGCATCGTTTAGATAAGTTTGCAGCAAACAATTTCTGCCGCTCCGGTCCAAGTCCGGACGGGACTTCAAGGCGATCGCCGCAGCGACTCTAACCGTGGCATCGACGTCCACCAGCGCTCGCAGGAGAGCGGCCAAGCTCTGCGGATCGGACAACATCAGGTCGCGAATACAGTAAAGCGCCATGCGCTTTTGATTGGCGGTTCCGGTGGCGCACAGATCTATAAGTTCGGTAACTCTATCAGGTTCAAATTTGGCGATGCGCACCAGCAGCAGGGCGATCGCCCAACGAATATCCGCGTCGCGATGATCGAGCGCATCGAGCAAACTTCGGATGACCGGCTGGGCAGGTTGCGGCAAATGCGCGAGAACGTAAGCGAGCGGCCATTTTTCGTTGGCCTCTGCCTCAAGTAAACGGCGGAGTAAAGCCTCGCGGACAATGGGAAATTCAGCGGCGAGAGGGATCAATGCGTCGACGGCCGCTCGCACGGTGGGTTTGTCGTGATGCGCGAGCTTAGCAATAAGCTCGGAAATCTCACTGTCGTTCATAGTCCGCCCGGGATGGTTGCGCGTCCGACTTTGGCGTATTCGAATTTTTGGAGAGAAGCTTAGATTTCGAGAAACTGCGGGCAGTCGGTCAGATTGCGATTGCCTTTCGCGGTCACGACCACGACGTCTTCCAGACGCACTCCTCCGATGCCGAGATAATAGAGGCCAGGCTCGACAGTGACCACGTGCCCGGCGCGCAAGATGGCGTCGACCGGAGCGATGCGCGGCGGTTCGTGGATATCGAGTCCGAGACCGTGGCCCGTGCCGTGAAAAAAACCCTGCATGCGGCCATTGATCCGTCCGGTATGAAAGCCGCGCGATTCGAACAACGCCAGAATATTTTGGTGCACCTCTTTCCCATTGACGCCGTGACGAATCTGCTCGTAGCCGATCTGCTGGCCGGCTTGCACGGTGGCGTAAATCTCCTTGAGCTTATCCGACGCGCGGCCGCGCACCACAGTCCGGCTGAGATCGCCGAAGTAGCCGTTGTGCTGCGAGCGCGGAAAGATATCAAAGATGATCGAGGTATCCGCTTTGATTGGACCGCTGCCTTCATGATGGGGATCGACGCATTGATTGCCGGACGAAATGATCGTGTGACTGGGCAACCAGCCCTGCGCCATGATCGTCGTATTCACCGCAGTCTTGAGCATTTCGGAAGTCAGCCGCGTGCCGTTGAGATACAGATAACCGTCGCGTTTGGTCCGCGTTCTCTTGAGCATTCGAATACCGGCCTCTAGGCCGAGTCTTGCGATGCGCAAGGATTCGGTGATCTGTGCGACTTCGACGCGATTTTTAGTTTCGCGCTCGGCCCAAAATGGATCGCGCTTGATCTGCACGCTGAAACCCTTGGCGCGCAGCTGGTCGGAAAGGAGCGCGGAAAAATTTGCCGGAACGATCAGTGAGCGAATGCCTCTTTCGCGGAAGATCAGATCAAGAACATCGATCATGGCGACGGGCTTGCCGAGCTGGCGCAGTTTGCGTTGATAAAGCGAAAGCGAAAGCACCCGATGGACGTGAGCCTGCTTCTTGGCGCGATCGATCTCGAGATCGCTCAGCACGGCAAATTTTTTTTCTCGATGCTGGAAAAAAATAAACGGGTCGGGGACGAAAAAACCGACCGCATAGAGCATGTTGGCATCGCCCTCGCTGGCTGCGACGAGCAAAATCGCTTGATCGCCGCGCAGTTTCAAGGCCGCGCTCGCGTCGCCAGCAATTTTCGATTTCTTTTGCCGGGAAGTTTGAGTTTCGAACATCAATTAATTGTCCGCCCGTCAATGCGGCGTGCGGAAGCGTATTTAAGAATAGTAACGCGACCTTTCTGTGAGCGCAACTTCAACGCGCGCGCCTTGCAATTCTGTTGACAGGTCGAAGGTGTCTGTTATGATGCCGCCACTCGTTGGCGGAATAACGCTGATTTCCCTTCTAAGGATCTTTCTTCATGGTTACGATCAACAATCTCGACAAGCTCCGAGATCTGAACGAAAGAGCCGAAGCGGGTGGCGGCGCCGAGCGCGCGCGCCGGCAGCATGAGCAGGGAAAACTTCTCGCGCGTGAGCGCCTGAATATTTTGCTCGACAGCGGCAGCTTTGTGGAGCTGGATCGTTTGCGCACCCACGACTGCACCGATTTCGGCATGGAGCAACAGAAATTTTTCGGCGATGCGGTGGTGACCGGTTATGGCGCGATCGATAGCCGTCTGGTGTACGTGTATTCGCAGGACTTCACCGTTTTTGGCGGAAGTCTGAGCCGTGTGGTGGCGGACAAGATCTGTAAAGTGATGGATATGGCGCTCAAGAACGGCGCGCCGATCATCGGCATTAACGATTCCGGCGGCGCGCGCATTCAGGAAGGTGTCGATAGCCTGGCCGGATACGGTGAAATTTTTCAACGCAACGTCATGGCCTCGGGCGTGGTCCCGCAGATCACAGCGATCCTGGGTCCCTGCGCTGGCGGCGCCGTCTATTCACCGGCGATTACCGATTTCATTTTCATGCTCAAGACCAACAGCTACATGTTTATTACCGGTCCGGACGTCATTAAAACTGTCACTCATGAAGAAGTTTCCAAAGAAACATTGGGCGGCGCCGAGACGCACGCGGGCCGAAGCGGGGTCGCGCATTTTGCCGCAGGTTCGGAAAAAGATTGCCTATTGATGATCCGGGATCTGATCGGATTTTTGCCAGGGAATAATCAAGAAGACCCGCCGTTCCGGCCAAATACCGATGATCCCCTGCGGCGCGACAAGCGGCTTAGAAGCCTGATTCCCGACAATCCCAATCGGCCCTATGACATGAAAGAGTTGATTACGGCGGTCGTCGACGAGGGCTATTTTTATGAAGTGCAGGCGGAATTTGCCCGGAATATCTTAGTTGGGTTCGCTCACCTCGGCGGTCGCTCGGTGGGCATCGTCGCGAACCAGCCGGCGAACCTGGCGGGCTGCTTGGACATCAATGCGGCGGTGAAGGCGGCGCGGTTTATCCGTTTCTGCGACTGCTTCAATATTCCCGTGGTGACATTTGTCGACGTGCCGGGATTTTTGCCCGGCACCGAGCAGGAATATCACGGCATCATTCGGCATGGCGCAAAGCTACTCTACGCGTATGCGGAAGCCACCGTTCCGAAGGTCACCGTCGTCACGCGCAAGGCCTATGGTGGCGGCTACATCGTCATGGCGAGCAAACATTTGCGCGGCGATATCAATTTGGCTTATCCGACCGCCGAAATCGCTGTCATGGGACCCGAAGGTGCGATCAACATCGTGTTTCGCGATGAATTGCAAAAGGCCGCCGAGCCGGCAAATGCGCGCGAACAGCTGATCGCCAAATACCGCGACACTTTTGCCAACCCTTTCAAAGCGGCGGAATCGGGATACATCGACGGCATCATTTATCCGGAAGAGACGCGCCCGACATTGATACGCGCTCTCGATATGCTGAAAAACAAGCAAGACCATCACCCTCCGAAGAAGCATGGCAATATTCCCCTCTAGCGAGGGCGCAGCATGCTGCGCCTTTATGTCTCTATTTCATGTTTAAGCGCGTTCTGATCGCCAATCGCGGCGAGATCGCAGTGCGCATCGCTCGCGCTTGCCGCGAGCTGGATATTGAAACGGTTGCGGTCTACTCGGAAGCCGACCGCGAGTCGCTGCATGTAAAATATGCGGATTATGCCTACGTGATCGGACCGGCGCCGTCCATCCAAAGTTACCTCGCGATCGAGCGTATTATCGATGTGTGCAAAAGAAGCGGCGCGGAGGCGGTACACCCAGGATATGGTTTTCTGGCGGAGAATGCGGCGTTTGCGCAGCGCTGTAAAGACGAGGGCATCGTCTTCATCGGTCCTTCGCCCAAAGTTATTGATCAGATGGGCGACAAGGTTAAGGCGCGCCAGATTATGAAAGCCGCTGGAGTACCGGTCGTTCCTGGATCGGATGGCATTTTGACGTCGGAGGAGGAAGTCCTCGCCACCATTGAGGCGATTGGTTACCCGTGCATGCTCAAGGCGGTGGCGGGCGGTGGTGGCAAAGGGCTGCGCCTCGTCCGGTCGCGGCGCGAAGTGCGCTCCGCTTTTCGCGCGGTGGGGTCGGAGGCAGCGTCATCGTTTGGCGACTCCCGCCTCTACGTGGAAAAATTTATCGAGCGACCGCGCCATATCGAAATTCAGGTGCTGGCGGATAATTATGGTCATGTCATCCATCTGTATGATCGCGAATGTTCGATCCAGCGCCGCCATCAAAAGGTGATCGAGGAATCGCCCGCCCCGGGGATGGACGATCGAACGCGCCGGCGCATTGGCCGCATCGCAATTCAGGGCGCTCGCGCCGTGGGCTACGTCGGTGCGGGAACACTCGAGTTTCTGCTCGACCCGGAGCAGAACTTCTACTTCCTCGAGATGAACACGAGGCTGCAAGTGGAGCATGCCGTGACCGAGCGCGTCGTTGGGATAGACCTGGTCAAAGCGCAAATCGAAGTAGCGGCGGGTGGCTATCTGCCATGGCGCCAGCGACATATTACCCAAACAGGCCATTCCATCGAATGCCGCATCTATGCCGAAGATCCGGAACGTGATTTCATGCCCTGTCCCGGAAAAATCGAAGGGCTGCGCCTGCCCGAGGGACTCGGTCTGCGAAACGACTGCGGTGTCTATGAGGGCGCGGAAGTGCCAATTTATTACGATCCGATGATCGCGAAGCTGATCACCTGGGGCGAAAACCGAGTCGAGGCGATTCTGCGCATGCGCCGGGCGTTGCGGGAATATCAGGTGCGCGGCATCAAGACGAATATCGCCTTTAACCAATGGATCGTGCGTCATAGCCGTTTCATGTCCGGTGATTTCAATACTGGATTTATCGACGAAGAGTACCGAGCGACCGACGGCGAGGAGGTTTTGCCTCATAAGGAGATTGCCCTCGCTTCTGCGGCGATTGCCGCGCTCCATCGTGAACAGGAGCAGAACCTGGGATTGCTCGAGCAGGGCGCCACCGAACCCTCCAAATGGCGCGACCAGGCAAAGCGCAACGCCTTGCGGCGTCACGCCGCGTTTGCCGGTCGCGGTTGGTCGCGTCCTCGAGGTTGATGCCGTGGGATTTGTCGCCAAGCTCGGTGATCAGAGCTACACCGTCGAGATCGAAGAAATCGGCAAATCGGTTTATCGCGTAGCGGTAGAGGGCAACGAATTTCTTGTGGATGGGAAAAAGACCGGCCGGACGAACTACTCGCTCATCGTTGATAATCGTTCGTTCGAAATCGAAGTTGATTATACCGAGGATCAATACCGGGTGCTGGTTGATGGGCGGAACTATCACGTCCATCTGGTCGACGAGCGCAAAATACGGGTCGGCGGGACTCAATCAGGCCTGGAGCTGCAAGGTCGACAAATGGTTTCCGTGCCGATGCCCGGTAAAATCATCGCTGTTCTGGTAAGCGAGGGCGACTCGGTCGAAAAGGGACAGGGATTGGTGATTGTCGAAGCGATGAAAATGGAAAACGAGGTGCGCAGCCCCGTGACCGGCGCAGTTCGGGAGATCAAAGTGAAGCCGGGCGACACGGTAGAAGCGGCTGCGGTGCTCCTCGTTGTCGAATAAAATTACTTTTTGATCCATTTCCTGCGTGAAAATGTTGTCACCCAATTCCAATCATGTTATAGCAGCCCACCATGATCCCTAAAAAATGTTTTTTTACCAAAGGAGTCGGTGTTCACAAGGAAAAATTGGCTTCCTTTGAGTTGGCTTTACGCGCAGCCGGATTGGCGTATTGCAATCTGGTGTTGGTCTCGAGTATCTATCCGCCGGGCTGCAAACGGATTTCCAAAGAAGAAGGGATCAAGCTCCTGAGGCCGGGCGAAATCGTCTTTTGTGTTTATGACAGAGAAAGCACCAACGAGCCAAATCGCTTGGTGGCCGCTTCGGTCGGGGTTGCCATACCGGCGGACCAGGAGCAGCACGGCTATCTGTCAGAACATCATTCTTTCGGCGAGACCGAAGAGCGTGCAGGGGATTACGCCGAGGATTTAGCCGCGAGCATGTTGGCGACAACTCTCGGCATCGAGTTCGATCCGGATACGGCTTGGGACGAGAGAGAGAATCTGTTCAAAATGTCCGGGAAAATTGTCCGCACCTCGAACATCACGCAGTCCGCGATCGGCAACAAAGACGGGCTTTGGACGACGGTCTTTGCCGCCTGCGCTTTCGTCAACGAAGACAGCTAAGCGCAACTAACTTAGAGTACGAGTGCTAGAGCCTCGCCTCCTATACCTTTAGTCCAGCAGTCCAACACTCCAACCCGCCACATTTATTCGGCGTCCTGCTTCAGACGGTTCATGCGATAGCGCGCGGCATAAGCTGCCGCGATGCTCGCGGCGTAAAGAAGCATCAGCGGTGCCATCAGGAGCACCTGCGAGATTAAGTCGGGCGGCGTCAAAACGGCGGCCAGCAACGCGATCGCGATCAAGGCGTAGCGCGAGTGATTGATCAGAAAACGGTGGTCGATCATGCCGACGCGGGCGAGAAAAAAAGCCAATACCGGGAGTTCGAACATGATGCCGAAAGCGAGCACTAGACGGGAAACCAGAGATAAATAATCACCAATCTGCAATAACGGCTGGATATGAATGGCTTCGTACCGGTGCAATAGAAATGCAAGGCCGAAATGAATCACGACCAAATAGCAAAAGGCCGCCCCGGCCGCAAAGAAAAACGAGCCGAAAAACACGAAGCTCCGAGTGTAATGCTTCTCATGCTCGTAGAGGCCCGGTGCGACGAACTGCCAGACTTGCCAAAGCCAGACCGGCGACGCAACGATGATAGCCGCGACGAAAGAAACTTTCATCCTGGTGAAAAAAGCCTCCGTGACCGTGGTGCCGATCAGGGTGAGCCCCTCGATTTGCAGTTGTCTTACGGGTGCGGCGAGCAGCGCAAAAATGTCGTCGACGAAGGCGTAGCAAATGCTAAAACCAACTGCTATCGCCAGGGTGCTCTTGATCAGTCGAGAGCGGAGCTCGGCGAGATGCGAGGTAAAGGGCATCTGGACATCGCTTGAATGCCCATTCCCTTTGCTGTTGCTCACGTCTTTTCGGGAGTGGCTGATGATTTGGCTGGAGGAGCTTCTGGCGAGCTTTCCGCGACCTGATCGTCCTTCAAATCGCCAGCTGCCGACGCGTCATCGATTTCCCGTTCCATATTGCGAAATTCGTCTTTCAGCTCGTCCGTGGCCCGACGAAATTCCGCCAAACCTTTGCCTAATGCGCGCGCCAGCTCCGGTAACTTTTTTGGACCGAGCACGATAAGCGCTAAGCCGAGAATCAGGAGCAGTTCCGGCATGCCAATGCCAAACATGCAGTTAAACTATGCGATTTGTTCCGCCTTGGCAAGTTTGCCGGCAGCTACTGCGGGCATGACGGAAAGCGTAGAGCGATTGCTCAATCGCCGCTACAGAGAAGTTCCGCGATCAAATCTCCTATCGGAGGTATTGCCAATTTGACGAGCGTGGTTCTTTGCGGCGCGACACTTCAGGTGTTAGCTTGTTCCCATGGCAAAGCCTGCGGTGGTTATCGATCCCGCTTATTTAAAGCATTTGCCGGGCGATTCACATCCCGAAAGACCCGAGCGGATCCAAGTCCTGCTCGATTTGGCCAATGGGCTCGATCGGGAAAAATTTGATCTTCTCGCACCGCGAGCGGCAACTCGCGCCGAGATTGAAGGCATACATGAACCGGCGCATGTCCGGCTGGTGGAGTCGACTTCCTCAGTCAATCATTACGCCCTGGACGGAGATACGATTACTTGCCGCGACTCTTTCGCGGTGAGTGTCCTGGCAGCGGGCGGTTTTCTGAGGCTGCTCGATAGCATCGCGGCCAAAGAAAACTCGAGGGGCTTTGCGTTGGTCCGTCCGCCCGGCCATCATGCATCGTTCAATCGCGCAATGGGTTTTTGCTTGTTCAACACGATCGCGATCGGTGCGGCGTATCTCAAGAAGCAGTACCGCGCAAAAAAGATTCTCATCATGGACTGGGATGTGCACCACGGCAACGGCACCCAAGATTGTTTTTACGAAGACCCGTCCGTGTTGTTCATTTCGACTCATCAATATCCCTACTATCCCGGCACCGGAGCGATCAACGAGGTCGGTGCCGGAGCCGGAGAAGGCTATACTATCAACATTCCGCTGCCCGCGGGCTGCTCCGATCAAGAATATATGCAAGTATTCCAGCATATCGTCGTTCCCGCAGCGGAACGGTTTCAACCCGAGTGGATTCTGGTTTCTGCCGGCTTCGACCCCCATCGGCGTGATCCGTTGGGTGGTATGAGGGTTAGTGAAGAAGGTTTCGGCGGCATGGCCGGCGCGCTGTTTGCCGTCGCCCGACGTTTTTCCGACGCGCGAATCGCTTTGACGCTTGAAGGCGGTTACGATCTGGCCGGATTGAGCAATTCCGTGGCAGCGGTCCTGAGTGCGTTAGAACAAGGAAAAGCGCCGCAAAACGAAGGCTTGCGTCTATCCGAGAGCAGGATCGAACCGCTCATCCGCGGCGTTTTGAAACTTCGCGAAAATTACCAATAGACCTGATTCAGACCTGATTGCTATTGACCGTCTGCGTCGACTCATCTATTTTACCTCTTTAAATCGTTACAAATCGGTTACAAGCTTAGAAGATGCAGGAGCAACGCAGAGTTGTTGTGACGGGGCTCGGCGTGGTTTCCCCGCTGGGAACAGGCGTCGAAAAAAACTGGCAAGCTTTGATGGCGGGCCATTCGGGCATCCGTCCGATCACGCGTTTTGCCACCGAGGGATTCAGCAGCAGAATTGCCGGAGAGGTGCCGGACTTCCGAGCCGAAGATTTTATC
>DATBEY010000133.1:0-5092 GCA_036558765.1 Binatia bacterium
TTTTTCGCGGGCGGCGTGCCGGTATTCAAGAGGCCTGATCTGATTTCTACCGCCGAGCTGGGTGCGCAAATGACCTACGAGTTAGGCGACCATCCGGCGATCCTTCTCCGCGGCAATGGACAGGTGACCGTCGGCCGAACCCTTCCCGAAGCGGTAATGATGGCGATCTATCTGGAGGAAGCCGCCGCGATGCTTCATGGCGCGCTACAGATTGGCATACCGATCCCGCTGAGTGCGAGCGAATCCAAGCAGCGCCGGATCGAGGCTTTGCCGCCCGTAGATTTAGAACGAGCCTGGAATTTCTTCAAAGGTCGGGCAGAGAGAAGTTTTTCGTCTTAGGCAGCGCGTTATTTCCGCCAGATTATAGGCAAAAAAAGACGCGGTACCCAAAATTGAGCGCCGCGTCTTATACGACAGATCCGTTGTTTACTTGCCGGCGAGCTCGAAATTCACCTTGGCATCTTCTTTCGGCTTGACAGTGACTTTCTGGCTGGTTTTACCGAGCTTTTCCTGCCAAACTTCCACGTTGTAGGTTCCCGCGGGAACGTCCGTCAACTTGAAGCTTCCGGAATTGTCGGTTACCGCGAAGTATGGGTTCTCAGTTGCGACCAGCCAGCCGTGCATCCAGCCGTGCACATCGCATTTGACCTCGATCACTTCGGGCTTGTCAATCTTTACATCCAAAGTCTTTTTGAACTTCGGCTGCGCCTGATTGAATGGGCTATTCACTTTGCTGTAGGAGTGAATGTTGTGGAGAATCCCGTCGGGGTTCAAAATCTCGACTGTAGAGCCGGCCGGAAATGCCAATACGTGTGGATGATACTCACATCCCTTTTGATCTAATGTCACTTTCGTGCTCTCGATTTTCTTGCCCTTTTGAATATCGGTAATCGTGATCACCGCATTCACCAGGTTGCCGTTGTTCACCACTAGCGACTGATCCGTCTTGGGTGTCTTGTCGCATACCTCTTTATCTTTGCTAACATCGAGTTTCTTCGGCGCTGGTGCGGTGCCCTTGAATTTCACCGTTCCCGATATTGAGCCGCCATCTTTTACGTCGCCCGCCTGATAGGCCGCCAGGCTGCGCACAGGTAGGGCTAAAAGCGCCGTCGACAAGATCACTGAACCCAATTTATTCATGATTCCTCCTTCAGTATAAAGACTGTACCACTTGTATTGACGAATGAAACCCGGCTGCTATTCACGACTTTCCAGGCTTCGCCTTGGCCGCGACGGCAGGCGCTGCCGGCGCCGGTCCCCCGCGACCGATACTCATGAGATAATCTCGCAACGCCTCGATTTGCAGATCTTCTTTGCCGCCGAGAATGTCGTCGGGCCCGCCCGGATAAAAGGAAGGCATCTTCGTTCCCGGCTGAACTTTTTGCGGATCCCTTAACCACTTGAGAATCCAGTTGGGGTTCAGTCGTTGCCGCGCCATCGTGAGATCCGGCGCCCAACCTTCCACTGGCCCCTCGGGTTTTTTGTCGCCCTGTTGATGGCAGCTGAAACAGTTGAAGTAATCTTTCGAAACGAGCTTCTTTGCCGCCTCGATATGGTCAGGCGGAATTTTTTTATCGTCGATGTAGGCGAAGGGAATATCGACCTTCGATATACCGTTGAAGAAACCGATCAGCTGGTTCGCATGTTCGTCAGATAATCCGAAGGTGGGCATGCGCAATTCGAGCCACGGACGAATCGGCACCGGCGCCTTGAGGAAGCTGAAAAACCAGTTCGACTGCACTTTTTCACCTTCGCCATTAAGAATCGGCGGCGCAAGCGTTGGATTGTCCTGATAGTACTTCCGAATGTAACCGCCTCTGTTCTCAATTTCGTGGCAACCAATACAGTTGTACTGCTGCATCAGACGGCGTCCCTCGACAACCTGCTGTACGCGCAAACCCTGATCTGCGAGGTAGGCTAAGCCGACTTTCCGCTCCCGGAAGCCTCCCAGCAATACTCTTAGTGCCTTGATGTCTTCATCCGCCAGATCAAATTGTGGCATCAGCTGCTCAATCCGCTCGGTGGCATAAATCCGCGGGGTTTTGAGCTTATTGTAGGTCCAGTCGTCCCACGTTTCTTTAATATCGGTCCGGTTTCCAAAGAAAAGTTCCTCATTAGGCTTTGAGCCGAAGGTCGTGAGCTCAGCGCCGATGCGAGTTTCTTTTTCCATTCCTTTGATATCGTGACAACCAAAGCAGCCCCATTTGCGCACCAGGCTCTCGCCCCGTTTGATGTTCTGAGCGTCGGCGAATTTTTCTTCAATATTGGGAATCGCGTCGCCTTTTGCGCCGAGGGTCATCAGGTAAGTGGTAATCGAAGCCGCCTCATCATCGGAGAGACGCAAGCTCGGCATCCGCGTCTCGGGCGAGTAGCCGCGCGGGTTTTTGAGCCAATGGTAGACCCATTGCGGGCCAACGACTTTGGCCGCGACGTCTTTTAGGTTCGGCACAAGGTCCTTGGATTTTCCCAGCGGCGTCGTATATTCGCCGTCCGCAAATCCGTGACAGCCTTTGCAGCCAATCGATTCAACCAGCTTCTTGCCTTGGGCAACCGAGTTGGCATCGCCTACACGCACAACTGCGGGAAGCGGGTGTTCCTGCGTCCATTTATCGCCCTCTTCCTTGGATTGCGACCAGATGTAGGAGGCAATTGCGATGGCATCGTTCTCTTTGAGATCGAAATTCGGCATGCGCGTGCGCGGCCGGAATTTGTGCGGGTTCTCGATCCAGCGCACCATCCAGCTCGGATCAACTTTAGCGCTGATCTTCAAAAGACTCGGTGCGATCTTGGGAATATTCTCGTAGCCCTTAACGAGATGACAGCCGGTGCAGCCGACCTGTTCGAACAATCTCTGGCCTTCGACCAGTAGCGGCGCGTCATCGGCAAACTTCTGCACGTCGAGATGGCAGGAAGTGCAGCTCGATTGAGCACTGGCGCCGCGCAGGAGCGGAAACTCCCATAAAGCACCTTCGCCGTGTGCTTGCTTAGCGCTATTCACGGCGACGCCTTGTCCCTCGTGGCAAGTTGTGCAGCCGAATTTGTCCGGCGGATGAGCGTTGTCGGCCAACAAAACCTCGCGTCGAGGATGCGTCTTGAATGGATTTGCCTCTTTTTCAAAGCCGGCTCGATTGATTGCGAGATGGCAGGTCTGGCAACGATCCACCCGCGCCACCGGCTGGTCGAAGCGATTGCGATCGAATTCATTGAGTGAAACTTGCTGAATTTTTGGAATCTTATAAAACGCGAACGGCCCGAGCTTGAAAGTGTCGTTTTCCATGACGCGGACCCATTTATCCCGCTCCGCAGACATCTTGGTGAGCTCGTCTTCGAGATCTTTCCCGCTCGATTTTATGGTTTTGATCTCTCCTCGGATCTGGTCCCGCCGCGCTTGCGCTTTTTCCACTTCGGGGTCAAGCTTTGCCTGCGCGGCGTCAAGCTGTTTGATTTGTTCGAGGTAAGGCGCAGGATTTCTTTTTTCTTGGACCGCGTGATCGTGCTCGTACCACGCCTCTTCCAGCTCACTCTTGATGAATTTGACTTCCTGGTCCCTGTCCTTGAACACGACCGTGGCTTGAGCTTCCTCCTGCTCTAGCGCTTGAAGCTTTTTGGCCAATTCACCCCGGGCCAAGCTGGTCTGGATATCGGAGAGTTTCTTGCTCAGCTCCTGATACTTTGGGTCGTCCTGTAATTTCTTATCCTCTTCGTCGTAGGCGGCTTTGGCTTTGCCATAATCGAGCCGATAAAAACGCGCCTGCACACCTTTCCACGGACGGCGCGTAATGTTGTCATCCCAATAGGCCCACAAAGACAACGCCACCAGGAGAGCAACGCCGATGACAAAGACACTGCCGTAGGATTTCTTTTCTTCTTTTAAGTCGACTCCTCGCTCTGCCATGCCGACTCCCTTATACGACCTTACGTTCGAGCACGCGTCCCAGGGAAAAAACCGCGAGTCCAATTAGCGCTAGGACGATTTCTTCAGCCATTGAAGCGTTTCTCATAATCCCGACAAACAAGGCATAGCCCATATCGGCGAGGCCCAATGCTTGAAGGATCTTCGCCGCGTAAAACATCTAGACGTTGATCCAGGGAGTAACGAGAATGTATTTGACGTTGAAAAGCAGCCGCAAAGCCATCTTGGCGGGAAGGGCAAGCATCAAAGAAATCAAAACGGCCGTGATTGAAAAACGTACCATTCCCCAGCGCTCGAGAAACGCTTTGCCTTTTACCTTGAGCACGAAGAAATAAAAAATCGCAATGGTCGCAATGAAATATATTCCGATCATGACCAGACTGAACACCGCGGACCACCAGTAGTCTCTGAATCCGACGAGGTAAGGCAGATCGACGTTGGTTAACGCCACAACCTTGTGTGGATCCCACTTTTGCCAGGGCCAGAAAAGGTTCCACCCAGGACCCCGAAAGAATGTACCGATCATGATCATCGTGATCCACAAAATATGAAAGCCGAGAAAAAACGTCAGGATCTCCCATTTACGGTCTTTGAAACAGTAATAGCCGTTGCCCCTTGGATTAATGTCGATGTAAGGAATGACCATTAGTCCAACGATGATCAGACTCGGCAGCACCACTCCAGCATGCCAGGGATCAAAGTAAACCAACATTTCTTGCAGACCAAGAAAATACCACGGTGCTTTGGAGGGGTTTGGCGTGCGGGTCGGGTTGGCGGGTTCCTCCAGAGGCGCATCGACCGTAAGAGCCCAGAGCGTCAGTGCGACAAGCACGAATAACGTAACGAGAAACTCCATCCGTACGAGATGCGGCCACGTATGAATTTTATCGTCAACCGGAAGCTTTCTCTCACGAGTGACCTCTGCCATGGAACAGCGCCTCGATTCTAAAAATGGTTATTCTATAACGACGGGCCCGAGAAGCCGTCCCGGCGAATGCGCCAGAAGTGAACGGCCATCAAAATACTGGCGACGAACGGGATGAAGATGCAATGTAGAATATAGAAACGCAGCAAGGTATGGGGGCCAATTTCACCGCCACCGAACAAGAAGGCGCGCGCATCATAGATCGGATTGGCCCCGACGAACTCGGCGAAGGGTCCCTCATATCCGAGCAGCGG
>DATBEY010000134.1:0-10110 GCA_036558765.1 Binatia bacterium
TCGCTCAGCAGAAGCTCGATCGCCTCCTGTTGATGCTTCGGATCCTGCAACCAGTCGGTGGCACGGATCATCGCCCGGACGAACCGAACGACCAGATCTTCATTGGCATTTGCCCATTCGCGCCGCGTCGCGCCCAAACCGCGCGCATAGTGCTTGACGTATTCCTGCGCTTCGGCGAGCACTTTGAAGCCGCGTTTTTTGATCTCCTCGTCGGGCAGACTCATCATTGCTGCCGCAGCGTCGCCGCGGCTCATCGCATCCGCTCGCGCAACGGTGTTGCCGAAGGACTTCACCTCGTAGTCGCGCTTCCACTCGAGGCCATGCTTCTTCAAGATCGCCATTGCCACGACGGCGTAACCGGTAGTGACCGCGTCAGCAGCGAGAAGTTTGCCTTTCAGGTCAGGAAAATCCTTGATCGCAGGAGCCACGACGAGCTTTTGATCGACACCTTGAGTGCCGCCCAGAAAAATGACGAAATCATTTTTTTGCGGGTCTTCACCTTGGCCTTCCGCCCAGGCAATGACATTATCGGCATTGTTGAGAATTAATTCGTAATTGCCGCGGATCAGGTTGCGCAACAGCGTGGGCGAATCCGTCACGGGCTTGATTTCAACCCGAAGGTTTTCCTGCTTGAGAAACCCTGTTTTGTCGGCGGCGATGATCGCCGCATCGCGGTTGAATAAACCGATTCTGATGAGATCTTCCGCCATAAGATTTCCTGGCAGCAGCATGAGCGCCAGCAGCCAAACCCCTTCATGACTTTCATCTGCTCTCTCGCACGTTAATGTTCCACTTGAGCGCACCGCTGTCAAATGAATCATGATCGCGCAGCACCGCGAGCGTGTGGAACCAACTTTCGTGAGGCAGAACGTGCTAGGAATTTGAGCGGTTCGGTTCGACGATTCGAGGCAAGGGAACCATGGGCTGGTGTTCGCCGCGGTCTGAATGATCACCAGGCTCTTTAACCGTGAGCAAGGTTTTGCGCAGTAATTGCGCCGATTGGTTGAGCTCTTTGCGAATCGCTTCGGTGGTACGAAACGCCTCGTGTAAAATTTCTTCGTCGTGTTTTTCTTTGATGTCTGCGAGAATCCGCGCCCGGGCCGCAACCATTTTGGTGCGCGGTTTTTTGGCGGCGCGGAAATAGGGCTCGAGCTTGCTGATGAGGATGCCGCCGGTAATTCCGGCGGAAAAGATCAAGAGATCGGAAATCCAGTCACGCATAAAGTCCGTTATCGCACCAGCGCTAAAGCGAGAGTTTCTCCCAGTCCGAGCTCGACGCATCCTGCGCAATGGCGAGACTACCGTCGGAACCGGCAAAAACCGGATCCTTGACGACGGTGGCGCGCCCGCCGCCCAGATCGCTCAGCGCGTGGGTGACGGCGTCGGCCAATCCGGCAATCAGCGATGTACCGCCGGCCAAAATGACGTTGTTGCGAACCTTGGCCTGAAACTCAGGCTCGACTTTGGCGAGCAAAGTCGTCATGGTCTCGCAGATGGGCGGCAGAATGCTTTCGCAGGCAGTACGCATTTCGTGCGTAATGTCGATATCGGTAGCCTTGCCTTTGATCGGCGCGCTCACGATGACCCGCTGTTTCGGTTCACCGACGAAACTCCATTTCTCTTTCCAATCGCGCAGCATGTGAATCGAAAATTGCGCGTCCGGATGACGTTCACGAATGAGCTTCATGAGTTGCTCGTCGATGGCATCGCCCGCATTGGGCAGAGTCTTTTGGTCTTCTTCGGTCGGATAACGTCCTTGCATGACACAGAAATCGGCGGTTCCGGCGCCGATATCAATGACCAGAGCGTGCAGTAAGGCTTCCAGACCATAGGCAACCGCGAACGGTTCAGACACGAGCATCACACTATCGGCAATACCTTCCATTGTACTGCGCAGGTTCTGCCGGTTCACGCGAAATGCCTCAGCGGGCACGCCGACGACCGCGCGCACCTTCACTTTGTTTTTGCTCTTTTGCTTTATGCCAGCGAGGCCGATCAAGTGGCGCAAGATCTCCTGGACAGCTTCCTGATCTTTTTCGGAACCTTCTTTCATGATGCCGCGCTCGAGCGGCCGGCGTAGATCGAGCATGGGGCGGTTATCGAGAGCATCACGGCCGACAAGAACCGATTTTTTGACCAGTTTGCGCGCGACCATGTCCATCGGCCAACCCACGTAGCTATCGATGACGTGGCGTTCGCCAGTGGAGGCCGAGATCGAGCTGCGCGATGTGCCGAGATCGATTCCCACGCAGAGAGTGTCGTTGCTTTCTTCCATCGATCAACTGCCTTTCCTGGCGGCGACGGTGAGACTACTCGCGTAACGGCGAATGCCCTGGGCGAGAGCCAGCGCGATATTTTCCCGATATTGCTGGTTTGTCAACAACTCGACTTCTTCCGGGTTGGAGAGGCACCCGATCTCGATTAGCACGGCAGGCATTTGCGTGCCGATCAAGACGACGAACGGGGCCGTCCTGACGCCGCGATTCTCCAGCTCGGGATTATCTACTTTGAGAGTGTGAAAAAGTTCGCTGTGCAGTGTTCTCGCCGCTATGTGCGACTCGTCACGCCGCGCATCAACATAGATCTTTTCCAGGATTTGTTTGTAGTCCGAAAGGGAGTAGCCCGATTCTTTATTTTCGCGGCTGGCTAGATTGAGCGCGTGGGGATCGTCGGTGGGTCCGACGTAGTAGGTTTCCAAAGCGCGAATCGTGCGCGGCTCCATCGAGTTGACGTGGATCGATAAGAACAAATCGGCTTTATTTTCGTTGGCAAACTGAACCCGCTGATCCAGTGACAAACGGCGGTCCGTATCACGGGTCAGCAAAACTTCGAACGGCGCTTCTTGCAGCAGTCGGCGCAAACGTAAGGCGATATCCAAAGTGATGTCTTTCTCCGCAAGGCCGGATTCGGCGATGGCGCCCGGATCGCCGCCATGACCGGGATCGATGACAACGGTCTTCACGCTAAGAGGGATGGTGTTGCGATCGATCGGACGGGGATGGGCGAGCGGAGCCTCGATTTCCGGTACTGGCTCACTGGCAATGGGACTTATCGCGGGAGCGGGAGCGCTCGCGACCGCGCTCATCGGAGCGCCGCCGCGCGAAACGCCTTGCACGCCCAAATAACTGACAGCTAGGCCAATGATTGCGATCCACAACGAAACCTTGACGCGTGTTGCTCGGCGGACAACCCTTCTTATCCGCACTCCGTGAACGACATTGATATTGTCTTCCACAATGCCGCGCAGCAAGCGGGCTTTGGTATCGCCAATACTGGGCATGAAACTCGCGCTTGGAAATAGAACGTTAATTTAGAAATTTCGAACGATGTTACATTATGTTCCCCTTCATGCGCAATCTAAAAGGTGCTTTCTGTCGAGGAAAGGCGGAGAGATTGGCCTACGTAAGCGCTAAGCCGTGACCGAATCAGGTCCCAAGTCCGAACCTCATACCAGCGAGTGCCGGTATCTAGATAGCTTGAACACTTGGAAAAGGGTGCGGCGGCGCGGGCGCTGCGCGAAATTCTGGATCGATCGTTGCTGCTCGGGATAAATGCGCGTCAGCTTTTACGGAAATTTGGCAGGAAGTCCTCCAGCATAATTTTTTTCATAATCTCGTCCGGCACGCGCAGTTCCGGCGCAAAACCGGAAAGGGGTTTGGTAGCGTCGAGCCCCATCTTGGCATTGATCCCGCCGGGGCCCGCGGAAGGATCGAGCTCGCTGCCTTGCGCATTAGGAATGACGACCAAGCCGCGATCCGCTTGAAAGCGATTCGAGACTGCCCAAAGCACCTGTTCTTCGTCAAAGACATCGATATCGTCATCGACAATGATGACGTGCTTCAGCAGCATGTCCGAGGCAAAAGCAGCGCAGATCGCGTTCTTTGCTTGCCCGGGCGTGCGCTTCGCGATCGAGATATAGGCGTGAAACCGACAGTTGCCCGATACGGGCATGCAGACATTCTTTACCGTCGGCACCGTTTGACGCACGGCTTTGATCAGCGCCGCTTCGCGCGGCACCGCACCCATCAATTTGTGTTCGGTGTAACCCGCATGCACGTCCTGGAAAATGTAATTTTTGCGGTGCGTGATGGCTGTCACTTCGACGACCTGGCGTTCGTCTTTCGAGACGGCATGGCCGGTAAATTCGCCGAACGGACCTTCTTCGCGTCGGATATGCGGAAGAATTCGGCCTTCAATCACCATCTCCGCATCGGCGGGAATGACAATCGGAACGGTCTTCGCTTTGACGACACGCAACGCTTCACCCATCATGCCGCCGATGACCGCGTACTCGTCATCGGTGGACGGAGTGAAAGCTTGAGCGCCGAGGGAAAACAAAGGGTGAACACCGATAATAATCGCGATCGGCAGCGGCTCGCCGCGGCGTTCGGCTTTGTTGTGCAACGTCCAGAGATGGCGGCCGACGGCCATGAAGATGCGCAGCTCGCGTTTGCCAGCCAGCATCAGACGGTTGTAGCTCGTGTTTCTGACGCCGGTATCAGGATCGGCGGCCACCACGATACCCGCGGTGATATAGGGCGCGGCGTTGACGTCATAGTGGGTGAGCAACGGTACTTGTGTGAGATCCAAGTCGTCACCGAGGCGCAGGACTTCGTGCACCGACGCGGCGCTCAATTCGACGGGCGCAATCGGCCGGTTTTGCCGTGCGCTGAATGCAGCGGCCAGCTCGTCCGGCCGGCATTCGAGCGCGAAGGCCATGAGTTTGCGGCTGGCTTGAACATTGATCACAACCGGCGCGTTGCTGCCGTTGACCTTCTCACAAAACAGCAAGGGAAAACGTTTGGATTTTTCGAGCTGAGTCAGCAGCGCCGTAATCTCGTAACGGGGCGAGATTGGCTTCGTGACGCGCGCGATCTCTTCGGGATGCTCGGATTCCATCTGAGCGATAAAGCTGCGCAAGTCTTTGATCATGAGGAATCCTGGGGTTGACCGACTATACGGCGGCGAGATTGCGATTCAACGGTAAACGAGGCCGCCCCGATGAGATCCCGGCTGCGCGCGTGGCGCTTACAGTCCGTAGAGCCGGCGCGGGTTGTCGTCGAGAATTTTTTTCTTGATGGGATCGCCGACGAGGTCATTGGCGCGAAATATATCGATGGCGTCGACTTCGCTCGAGGCGTCCGTATGTCCGTAGTCGGTGCCGATAACGACATTGTCTTCGCCGGCGTAGCGCAAGACGTAATCGAAGTCGTCGTTGGTTTCGGTGGTCACGTAGATGTTGAATTCTTTGAACGGCAGCTTGGGAAATCCTTTGCTGCCGCTGCGCCGGACCGCTTCCTTGACCACCCATGGGACCCATTGGGCAGATGCCTCGACGAAAGCCCAGCGCAGTTTGGGAAAACTCTTCGGCACATCGCTCATCATTAACGATAGGCAGGTAATAACAGTCGGGATACGAAACTGGGCAAAGCCGCCCATGCGATCGTAGCGCGGCTTGAACTGATCCATGAGCTGCGGGCTGCCATTGGCAATATGCACCGCGATGGCCAGATTCAGTCGTGTCGCTTCGTCGTAGATCGGATAAAAATAGGGATCGACCAGATGCTTTTCGTCTTCGAACGGCCGAAGACTGACAGCCACCGCGCCGTTCTGCTTGGCGTAGCGCATCTGCTCGATGGCTTCGCTAAGCGTCATCGCCGGTACGACACAGGACCAGCGCAGGCGGTTATTGCCCTGTTTCCAGACTTCGGCCATCCAGCGGTTCCATGACTTGCAAAGCGCTATTTCGGCCGCTGCTTTGTCGGCGACCCGGGCGATCCACATGGTGTTGAAGAGAATCTGCACGTCAATGCCGAGCTTGTCCATATGCTTCAAGCGCAGCTCGACATCGCGAAGTTCGCGCGCTTCCGGGGCGGTTTTGAGCTCGCGTCCGGTTTGTTTGGAGAGCGCGATGAGTTCCTGCTCAGTTAATGTCGGCGGCCGAAAGCCCACCGACTTCCCGTCGACGAACCAATACTGCATGTTAGGATTGTCGGTAGAGCTGAAAAGCTGCGGCCGAAACTTTTTTTCCGCTTCATCCAAGAAATCCCAGGTATGCTCGGTTTCGACAACGTGGGCATCGGCATCGACAATCATGGCGGCTCCTCAAGGCTTGCGCTACTAGGGTTTTCTTACAAATCAGTTTACGTCACGGCCCCATTCTATCTAAGCTAAGCCGGGGGTCAACCGATCGGAGCGAAGCATCTCGATCTTGGTAGCCGAATTGAGTTCGTGTCATTCGGGTTCACTGTCATTTCGACTGAAAGGAGAAATCTTTCCGTCGGCTTCTCCTGAGCTAAGAAAGATTTCTCCCTGCGCGCTCGAAATGACAAACCGCGATTAATCAAATGAAGGTATGACTCTGCGATGAGCAATGACGTGCCGCATCGGCGATGAACAGCGAAATGTTATCTGATCAGGCACTACTCGGATCCATGGCTCCTTTTGCCGCTCCGAGTCTTTGTGATAGGATTTCAGCACTTATCTCTCAAGGAGAAACCATGTTCGACAGCTCAAAAATCCAGCCGTATATTTCGTTTACCGATCTGCGCGAATGGATGGCCGAGGCGGAAGCGCTGGGCGAACTAAAAACCGTTCTGGGCGCATCATGGCAGCAGGAAATCGGTTTGGCGACGGATGTCGTTGTGCCGCCGGACGACGGTCCAGCCGTGCTGTTCGACGAAGTGCCCGGCTGTCCGAAAGGTTTTCGCCTGCTGATCAACTGTTTCGCCGGGAAGCGGCGCGCGATGACGCTCGGCTTCCCGCAGGGGCTCTCGAAACAAGAGCTGAGTCAAGCATATTTCGATCATTATCAAAGGACGCCCAAGCACATTGCGCCGGTTAACATCGAGAGCGGGCCAGTTTTTGAGAACACGCTCAAAGGCGCTGATATCGACATTCTTAAATTTCCCACGCCCATTTGGCACGTCAACGACGGCGGCCGGTACATCGGCACCGGCTGCTTTTCCGTGACCATGGATCCGGACGAAAAATGGGTGAACGCGGGCTGTTACCGGGCGATGATTCAAGACCAGAGAAGCGTGAGCTTGCTGATGGTTCCCGGCAAGCATGGTTACATGCACCGGCAAAAATATTTCAAGCGCGGCGAAAAAATGCCGCTTGCTTTGGTCATCGGCGGCGATCCGCTGTTTTTCTTCATGGCCGGAACCGAGCAGCCCTATGGACTCTGTGAGTACGATATCGTGGGCGGCATGCGGCGAAAACCGGTCGAGTGCGTGCGCGGGAAGATTACCGGGCTGCCATTTCCAGCAAATTCGGAAATCGTGTTTGAAGGCTACTTGAACAACGATAATCGCAAATTCGAAGGTCCGTTTGGCGAATGGACCGGCTATTACGCTTCCGACGAGAGCGCGCAACCGGTGCTGGAGATCGAAGCGATCTACCATCGAAACGATCCGGTTATCCTGGGGGTGCCGCCCATCGGCGGTGGCTCGGATGAGATGGCGCGATATCGTGCGATCATGCGCTCGGCGATGCTCAAGCACCAGCTGCAAAACGCCGGTGTGCCCGACGTTACACAGGTTTGGCCCCACGAGATCGGCGCGTCGCGCATGCTGATCGGCATTGCGGTCAAGCAACGCTATCCCGGGCACGCCAAGCAAGTCGGAGTGTTGGCGGCAAGCTGCGGGGCGAGCGTTTACGGCTGTAAAATGGTGATCGTGGTCGATGAGGATGTCGACGTTTCCAACCTGGATCAGCTCATGTGGGCGATGTTGTCGCGCTACGATCCGGCGACTTCCGTGGATGTTCTCCGCCGCATGCGCAGTACTCCCGCCGATCCGCGGCTGACGCCCGAGCAGCGTAAAGTCCGTGATTTTACCAATTCGCGCATGGTGATCGATGCGACGCGGCCCTATGAATGGAGAGATAAATTTCCCAAGGTCAACGCGCCGAGCCAAGAGGTTGTACGCCAGGCGCGGGAGAAGTTCGGCTATTTATTGAAGTGAGGCACGGCAGCGTCATTGGCGCACCACGAAGACACAAAGCATACGAAGGATCATAAGGTTCGCTCGGCGCAGCGTTTATCGATTTCCGTCATTTCGACTGAAAGGAGAAATCTTTCCGCTGGCCTTGAGCCCCTCTGAATTGTGAACATAAAGAAAGATTTCTCGCTCCGCTCGAAATGACGATTCGCGCTTGAATAAAGCAGCGCAAATCATCCATGCAGTACCGGTTTCTTGGTAAAGATCATTTGAAAGTGTCCGCGATCGGCTATGGCTGCCCGCCGTTCCAGGGAAAGCTGAAGCAGGAAGAGGAGAGACAAGCGATCGCCGTTTTACATCGGGCCATCGAAATTGGCATCAACTTCATCGATACCGCGGATCACAACAACGGCAACAACGAAGAGATTCTCGCGACAGCGCTCAAAGGCAAACGCAGCGCGGTGGTGCTCGCGACCAAGTTCGGTAATCTGCGCGGCCAGCCCTGGGCGGCTGGCCGTGAAGTCGAGGGAAGGCCAGAGTACGTTTTCTGGGCTTGTGACAATTCGCTGCGCCGACTCGAGACCGACTACATTGATCTCTACTACCTGCATCGCGTGGATCCGAAAATACCGATTGAAGAGACCGTTGGCGCAATGGCCAAACTCGTGGAGCAGGGAAAGGTGCGTCACCTCGGCTTGAGCGAAGCCGGGCCGCAAACGATTCGGCGCGCTCACGCAGTTCACCCGATCACCGCGGTGCAGAGCGAGTATTCCCTCTGGACCCGCGATTACGAAGCGGACACGATTCCGGTCGCGCGCGAGCTCGCGCTCGGGTTCATCGCCTATTACGCGCTTGGGCGTGGGTTTCTCGGTGGCGCGTTTAATGATTTTGCGGCGATTGGCGAACAGGAAGCAAAGCGGCGCGGCCCGCGCTTTCACCGCGAGAATTTTCAACGAAACGCGGCGCTGTTGAGAGAATTGGCATCAATCGCCGAATCCAAAGGATGTTCCGTCGCGCAGCTTGCTCTGGCGTGGATTCTGCACCAGGGAGATTTCTTCGTGCCCATCCCCGGCACCAGCAAGATTCCCCATCTGGAAACCAACGCAGCCGCTGCCGATATCCATTTGAGGTCGACAGAGTTGGCTGCGATCGAGAGAATTTTTCCGCGTGAGGGCGCTGTTTCCGGAGCGCGGCACGCTTATGACCGATCGAAAGAGCTCAACATCTGAATACCCAACCTGACGCCGCAAGTTCATCCTTCTGGCGTCACACCCGCTATCACCCATTCACCCGGCACAACGAGAGCCTGCTTCACAACGCTGCCGGCGCAGGCATCACGTCGCCGCACTTTTTGCAGGTGCGGAATTCCTCGCTGTCGAAAAAGCGTTTGTAAGCCATCGAGACCGGATCTTCAGCATAATCGTGCACGATGAATTTTTCTTCGTGCAAAAATTGATCGCACTTGGCGCAATACCAATGAAAGCGATCGATCTCGCCCGCCCGTCGCTTGCGTTCGGAGATAAGGGCAAACGCCTCGGGTGAAAAGCGCGGCGAATGGGGAGTTCCCGCCGGCGTATAAATAATCGAGGCTTCGGGAATTTCGGCGACCGCTTCTGTGCCGTCCGCCGTCCGATAGTGCAAGCGCATCTCGCCTTTTATCATTTGCATCGTTTCATCGCTGGGATTGATATGAAACTCACTGCGGTATTCGCGACCGCGGGCGAGAAACACCAGAGTATCCGCATGTTGCCAAAGAACGCTTACGCGCCTGCCGGTCTGTACCAACGCGCGCGCCTGCGACAGCAAATCGATGATCGGCATTTGCACCATGGCTGCCTCCGACGGCTGAACCTAACGAGTGTCACTCGACTGAGAGATATTAGTCCTTCGACTGCTTCCGTACAATTCGACGCGAGCAAAATGCCCAAGGTGCTTTGCAAACCTTGTGCAGTCGCGTAAGAATAGATGTTTGTAGCAGCGTCCGAACATGCAACGTCTCCGCGACCTACGAACCCTCCGATCTCTGAGGCATCGAAATTTCCGGCTCCTTTTGGAAGGCGCGTTGGTCTCCAGCTCGGGCGATTTCATGCAAAACGTGGCGCAGAGCTGGTTGGTGTGGCACGTCTCGCGCTCTCCCGTCGCGATCGGGGTTATTGCGTTCTTCGAT
>DATBEY010000135.1:0-8936 GCA_036558765.1 Binatia bacterium
CGCACGCCGGCCACGCTGGCGCTCCAAGCAGTAGGATTGGACGAGCTCTCGGGTGGACGATTTCTACTCGGCATCGGCTCCTCCAATCCTACGATAGCCAAGTGGCACGGCCAAAATCTCGATCGTCCTTTGGGCCGTGTGGAAGAGTATATCGAAATTGTCCGCGCAGCGATGCGCGGCGACAGACTCAGCTTCGAAGGAAAATTCTTCTCCGCGCAAAATTTCAAGATGGCGTTCAAGCCCTCGGGCAGGGTCATTCCGGTCTATCTCGCAGCATTCGGTCCCAAAATGACCCGACTCGCGGGCCGCATTACCGACGGCGTTCTCATCAACATGGCCAACCCAAGCGAGATTCGCCGCATTACCGAAGAGGCGAGAGCGAGCGCTGAGCAGGCCGGTAAAGATCCGGCGAAATTGGAAATTATCTGCAAAATCCGTTGTTCGATCGCGAATCAATACAGTGTCGCGCGCGAAGCATTGAGCCATGCACTGACCTACTACGCCTTGGCTGACTATTATCGCGATTTGCTAGGCCGTATGGGTTTTGGTCAAGAGGTCGAAGCGATGCGCATCGCTTGGAAGGCAGGCGGCTTTCACGCGGCCCGGAAACTCGTCACCGACCGAATGTTCAGTTCTTTGCCGCTGGTTGCGGCGACCAGCGCCAGAGAAGTGGTGGAGCAGATCAACCCCTACATCCAAGCTGGAGCGACAAGAGTGATTTTACCCTACGTGGCGGCTTCGACCGACGTTGTCGGCGAAATGCAGAATTTTATCGAGTACTGGAGTCCCGCAACGACGGGATACCTGAAATGAGGCCGTATGGGTTTCGAATTGATTAATCCGGCGGGGCTAGAAAAACCGATCGGTTATGCTCATGTGGCGAAGATCACGGGCGGCAACATCGTTCACGTGGCGGGGCAAGCTCCCTTCGATGAGCGCGGCCAAGTGGTCGGGAAAGATGATTTTGTTGCGCAGTTCCGGCAAGTCGTCCGGAACTTGAAGACGGCGATTGAAGCGGCCGGCGGGCGGCCCGATCAGTACGCCGTTTTGACAATTTATATTACGGATCTTGAGGCATATTGGAATAATACAAAAATCCTGGGCTCTGCGTACCGTGAAGTATTCGGGAAATATTTTCCGGCAATTACGCTCGTCGAAGTGAAGCGGCTTTATAATCCAGACTGTTTGATCGAGGTTTCGGGGATAGCGGTAATCGATTAACCGGCTGAGTGGAGGAGATTTCCGGAGGATTGCGTCATAAACAGTGTCTCACTAGACAATCTTTGCACAATTTACCCACATCCATTTCGCTCGCAAGCTTGCCTATATCAGTTATTCCAACAAGTTGAATTGCTGGCACTCCGTTTGCTGTTACGCAGTAATACCAAACAAGAGGCGGTTAAAACAGGAAATCATGAATACTCTTGCAGCATTAGACCGAGAACGAGATCAGGATCTTTTTGAGACGGTAACTGAAGAAGAAATCATTTACCTCTGGCGGTCGATCAAAGGACGCGGTTTGTCGGAAGATGAAGCTTGGCAAGCAGTTGTGACCGGAATCGCTCTCGACATGGCCTTTGCTAAGACAAAGAGTTGCAAGCAAATTGAGCACTAAAGCAGCAAAATTTTGTATCCGTTCATGCGTTTTTCTCTGCCGGTTTAAGACCCCTTCGCATTGACTCCCCTGCCGAATTTTGATTGAATTGCCCCTGTTGTCTGGGGGGAGTTCATGTCACGCATCACCGTAGAAGATTGCCTGCAGAAGGTTAACAACCGTTTTGAGCTGGTAATGTTGGCTTCAAAGCGGGCAAGGCAGCTCTTCAAAGGCGCAAAGCCGTTAATCGAATCTGATAACCGCGAGGTCGTGGTCGCATTGCGAGAAATCGCCGACGGCAAGGTTAGAAAAGGCGTACATCCATCTTGAGCATTGGACGACTTTGCACGGCGACCGCGTGCTTTTCACCGATTCATTAACCAAACACACCGTCAAGTTCGCTTGAAGGGCCAATCCGCTCTCGTGGCGCCAAGTTTCGGCAGCGAGGCGGTTCATGCCATCCATGGCCGACGACAAAAATACTGAAACTGCTTTTCCGTTCCCTGAGATCAAGCTTCCAGAGCTGGTGCGCGAGGACGATGCTGACACGGCTCCGAAGAGTAAAGCTCTCGTTCCATTTGATCCCCTGCAACGCTATCTCGCTGAAATTCGCCGCTTCAAGGTCCTGAGCCGGGAAGAGGAACACCAACTGGCAGTGCAATACAAGGAGTTTGGCGATTTAGAGGCGGCTTACAAGCTCGTCACCGCCAATCTGCGGCTTGTCGTGATGATTGCGCGAGAATATCAGAAAGCCTTCAAAAACCTTCTTGACCTGGTTCAGGAGGGGAACATGGGATTGATGGAGGCGGTTAAAAATTTCGATCCCTACCGAGGTGTGCGCTTTCCATCGTACGCGGTATGGTGGATCCGCGCGTACATGATCCGCTATATCATGAATGACTGGCGCATGGTCAAAATCGGGACGACGCAGGCGCAACGTAAACTCTTTTTCAATCTCCAGAAAGAAAAGGAAAAAATCGAAGCCGAGGGTCTCACGCCCGGCCCGAAGCTCTTAGCTCAGCGCTTGCAGGTGAAGGAAGACGAAGTCGTGGAAATGGAACAACGGCTCGCGAGCCGCGATCTTTCCGTGGACGTGCCGATCGGCGATGATGACGAAGCGACGCTGCTAAACTTTCTGCAGGATAATAAACAGACGCCGGAAGAACAGATTGCCGAAACCGAATATCGCGAGCTACTACGCGACAAGATGGAGCAGTTCGCAAACACGTTAAAGGACAAAGAGCTGGTGATTTATCGCGAGCGGCTCTTGAACGAAGATCCTGTGACGCTTCGCGAGATCGGCGAAAAATACGGCATCAGTCGCGAGCGGGTACGGCAAATCGAAGAGCGCGTGAAAAAAAAGCTCAAGACTTATCTCAAGGGTATCAGAGACGTCGACGGCGCATCTGGTGTGCGGTAGCTTTGCACGTTGCTACGGCGCCTCGCGTTTCGCTCGGTATTTTGCGCGCTCATGAGCCGGCGACGCTTGTAACCTAGCCTTTCCTTGCGCGCTGGGAAGGCTTCTGATAGCAAAAAAGGAAATCGGATTCGGAGGATCACCCGTTGCAATTTCAAAAGGAAGTGGAAATTCACGCGCCGCGGGAGAAAGTCTGGCGCTTTATCTGGGACGTGGATCGCTTCATCGCTTGTGTTCCCGGATGCAAGGAAGCAAAAACGCTCGAGGAGGGAAAGCGGTACGCTGCGACGATGGTCGAGAAGGTTGGACCGTTCAAAGTTGAATTTCCGACCAACATCGAAGTGCTCGAGCGCGAGGAGATGACGCGCATCAAAGCTCAGGCGTCCGGTGCGGATAATAAAATAGGCAGCCGGATGAAGCTGGATCTCGACGTCAATCTGCGGGAAGACGGCGATAAAACCGTTCTCGCATTTGTTGCCGGCGTAGATATTTTGGGAAAGCTGGCCGCCTTGGGACATGGAATTATCAAGCGCAAGGCGGATCAGGTTTTGGACGAATTTGCCCAGGCGGTGAAGAAGCAATTGGAAGGGGATTCGTAGGATGCTCAGAAGGTTTCGCTTGGACGAGCCGGAAAGTGTGGCCGAAGTATCCGAGCTGCTCGGCCGCTTCGGTGACAGTGCGAAAATTTATGCGGGCGGAACAGAGCTGCTGTTGGCGATGAAAGAAGGCCTGGTTGACTATGAGCGGCTGATCAATGTGAAAAAACTCAAGTGCAAGGATGTCACGGTGGAAAACGGCGCGCTCTCGATGGGTGCCCTGTGCACGCATCGTGAACTGGAAACGTCGCGGGCTATAAATGAGAAGTTGCCCGCGCTGGCGAAGCTCGAACATAATGTTGCCAATGTCAGGGTGCGGCAAGCGGGGACGATCGGCGGGAATCTTTGCTTTGCCGAACCTCATGCCGATCCGGGAACCCTGCTGATCGCGCTCGGCGCGAAAATGATTGCCGAAAAGTCTTCCTCCCAACGAGAAATCGATGCGGAGAAGTTTTTTGTCGACGCGTTTGAAACAGCGCTAGAACCAGACGAAGTTTTGACGAAGGTTGTCGTACCGGTCCCCAGCCCGGTGGGACGGAGTGCGTACCTCAAATTCGGCTATCTCGAGCGGCCAAGCGTTGGCGTCGGCTTGGCGTTCAATTTAAATGGCCAGGTCAGCTCGATGCGGATTGCCGTCGGATGCGCCGGACCGGCGCCCCGCAGAGTCGAAGAGGCTGAAGCACTGCTCGAGGGCAAAAGCAGAGAGGAGGCGGAGCGCAATCTCGCCCAGGCGGGCGCGCTTGCCGGCCGAGCGGCGCAGGCGATCACCGATTTGCACGGCTCGCAGGATTATAAAGAACACATCGTTGGCGTTCTTTTGAAGCGGGCTTTTTTGAGTGCGCTCAGCTGATGCGGCGGATTGGAGAGAAGAATTCATGGCCAAACCAATGAGTAGAGTTTCCGAAGCGCAGTTGATCCCAATTTCTTTCACTTTGAACGGCCGGCTGCAGGAAATTGACGTGCAACCGCATGAGCTGCTGCTCGATGTTGTGCGCGAACGGCTAGGCCTGACCGGCGCCAAACGATCGTGCGATGTGCAAGTTTGCGGCGCGTGCACTTTGCTCGTCGATGGCCGGCCGATAAGCGCGTGCACGACATTAGCATTCGAAGTTCGCGGTCGCTCCGTTCTGACCATCGAGGGCTTGGCGGAGAACGGCAAACTGCATCCTTTGCAGCAAGCCTTCATCGAACATGGCGGGTTTCAATGTGGGTTCTGTACGCCGGGCATGATTCTGGCCGCGAAGGCGCTCTTGGATGAAAACCCGGATCCAAGCGAAGCGGAGCTCAAGCATTTCATGCACGGAAATATTTGCCGCTGCACAGGCTACAAAAAGATCATCGAATCGATCATGGCGGCGGCGAAGACGATGAGAGCAGGAAGCTGACGATATTGGCAGTGCGACCACGCGCATCAGCGCATCGCCCATTCTTCCGTAATGACTTCATAGCCGAAGGAGTAGCGCAGTACCCAGCTTTGAGCCTCACGGCTCAGGCAAGGCAAGGGGGGATTGGCCACGCCTTTTTCGAACTAGCGGGTCTTGATGCCATCGACGTCTAGGTATTTTCTCCCGTCATTGTTCTCGTCTTTGTCTCACGGCAAATAATCACTACGAGCGCAGCTACTGGCCAAGGCGATATGTGGCCGTCCTATAATATCCTGTCCGAAAATCAGCACGGAGAGAGTTGCAATCATATCCTAGCTTCGCTCGCCAATTTTGCCAGCTCGAATCGGCGTCGAGCTCCGCTCACGCAAAAAAGTTCATTGTCCCCGTTTCCAGATTGTACATGGCGCCGGTGATCTTGATCGTGCCTTTGGACTCAAGTTCTGCTAGTACAGGACTCTTCTTGCGAATGTCGGCTATCGTCAACTCGATGTTTTTTTGCGCCACAGCGTCGACATACGCGCCGTTCTTCGAAGTCAATTCGCCCTTATAGGTGGTAGCTTTTACCGCCGGTTTGATCTTCGCGAGCAAGCCGGTCAGGTTGCCCAGCTCGGCGTTATCAATGGCGCCCTTGATCGCGCCGCAAGCGGTGTGCCCCATGACCAGGACGACTTTCGCGCCCGACAGCTTGCAGGCGAATTCCATGCTGCCCAAGATGTCCTCGTTGGCGATATTTCCGGCCACGCGAGCGTTAAAGATGTCGCCGATGCCGAGATCCATGATCACTTCGGCAGGAGCGCGCGAGTCGATGCAGCTAAGGATCACTGCCGAGGGATACTGTCCTTTCGCGCTGGCTTTCTGTTCGTTGATATAGTTACGCGAGGTCTTGAGGCCCTTGCTGAAATTCTTATTGCCGCGCTTGAACGCTGCCAAGATCTCATCCGGCGTCATCTTGTCGCGTTTTTCCTTGCCCAACGCGTCGGCATAGACCAAGCTGCTGGACAGGCCCGGGCCGATAACTCCCGTTACTGCGGCAGCGCTCGTCAGCTTGAAAAGAGTGCGCCGACTTAAACGCTGACTTTCTCCAAGCGCACCGTCTCGCGATTTTGATTGCATGAACGATTCTCCTTTGTTGGTGTCTGCGTAAAACTTTTCCTCTTATTCGAAGTGTTCATGACTTGCAAATACTCTCTTCATCGTCGTGGTGACCGAAGACTTGCGTTCCTTGGACGCACTCGCTGCCAACGGCGGCGTTGCACGTTACGTCAATCCGAGCACTTACGACCGCAGGTGGACAGTGTCTTCGGCTTAGAGTAGAAAACGAATTAAACGGTTAGAAAAAATGGCAATTCATTTCTGATTTTTCGACACCCGAAGCACAGGAGCGGCCATGAGCGATATCGGCTTGTTCGAGGCGATGTATTCGGCGCGAGCGCTGCGCCGGCTTAAACCGGAGCCAGTGCCGGACGAGATCATCGCAAAAATTCTCGACGCCGCCGTCCGTGCCCCGTCGGCGGGCAACTCCCAGCACTGGTCCTTCATCGTGGTGCGCGACGCGGAGATGCGACGCAAATTGGGTTTGATCTACCGTAAAGGTTCAGACATCGCCAAGGCGATCTACCAGGCGCGCGGCCGTCCCGTGCATATGACCGACGAGCAGTATGAACGCATGATGTTATCGGGCGCATACCTGTGGGAGCACATGGGCGATGCGCCGGTGCTGCTGGTGCCGTGCCTACGGGATCGTCCGCCGCCCCCGCGCGAAGCCTTGCCGCCGGCGGTGCAAGCAATCTATCAGCAGGAGCTTGTCTACACCGACCACATTCGCGGCGCCAGCATCTATCCCGCCGTGCAGAATATCATTTTGGCCTGCCGCGCCTTCGGCCTTGGCACACTGATCACGACGAATCACATCCGTTGCGAGGAAGAAGTGAAAGCTTTGCTGGGAATACCGGACGATGTCTCCACCTATGCGCTGATGCCGATCGGTTATCCGGAGAATAAGTTCGGTCCGGTAAAGCGCCGGCCGGTGAACGAAGTAGCGTATAGCGATCGCTGGGGAACTCCTTGGCGTGATTGACCCGCAACGATTGGCGAAAGACTTTCAGCGAGACAAGCAGAAGTGCCTTACTGAACAATGCAGAGCGAACAAGGTGAGATCTGTAGGCGGCTCTGATTTGTGCCGAACCGCCAGTGAACTATTTTCCGCGTCTAGCCGGTAATCGCTCCGAAGCTCGCAGAAGACCCTCTTGAAAGTCATTGAGCTCATGTGGCTGATTTGTCCTGACATGATCGGGTTGAAATCGCGCGGCAAAACGTGCGGCATGCCAATCTGCCAAGGCGGCGACCACGTGGCGGTAGCTCTCCGCCGCCGGCGCTGGCCGCGGCGTCGCTTCCGTCAAGGCATACCCCAAGTGATTTGCTGCCATGACTCTCTTTCCTATATCCGGGATGCTTCCGTCGGCGGCACGACAGAAGCGCAGCAAAATGGTTTTGATGATGGACGTGTGATCGAACAGGTTCGAGACACCTTTTCCCTGCGGCACCCACGGCGAAACTAAAATTGCCGGAACACGAACGCCGTAACTCCGGAAACTTGGTCTGTCGTCTTCCGCGGCGGGCGCAATGATATGGTCGTAGAAGCCGCCGTGTTCGTCGTAAACCAGCACGAACAACGTCTTGTTCCACTGGACCGGATTGCTGCCGAGCGCATGATAGATATTGAGAACGAAGTCCTGCCCGTGCCGGATATCCGCGGGAGGATGATCGTCGTTCGCCGCAATTACGCCCGGGCTATTGATAAACAGCGGATCGATCCAACAGACGCTTGGCAAAGTGCCGTCGGCCGCCTGCTGATAAAAATCCTCCAGGTGATATACGCTACGCGACCGGTACCGGCCATCGGTCAGATTTAGCGTCGAACCAAAGAAGTTATCGCTGTACCAATCCCAAGTCACTTTTTTCGCGTCGAGTTGGCGAACGAAAGCCGGCAGGTTATAGATCGGAATCGTTTTGTTGTCCTTGCTGCCATCCGCGCGTCCGGTGACCGCATAAAGCCGATTGGGCCAGGTGGCACCGGGAACAGAAGAGAACCAGTGGTCGCACACGGCAAATTCAGCCGCGAGATAGTCGTAAGTGGTGAGTTCATTTTTGTTGTAGTACCCCATGACCAGATCCCGCTCGGGATCATTCGGATGTGTATTAACGTAATTACTGACGAACCCGCCATTGTTGTTCTGTAGCTGATCGGCCACGCATTGGCCGCTATGGCAAGGGTCCTGGTTCGATTTGAGAGCGGTGTGATTCAGATGATGGATGGAATAACTTTTCTGTCCATCGCTGTTGCTCAAGCCGGGCGTCAGCCCCTCCACATCATTACGGTTTCCTTCCAACCTGAGATAACCGAGCATATGATCGAAAGAGCGGTTCTCCATTATCAGCACGACGATCTTGTCAATCTTCTGCAAGTTGTCGAGCGCCGGATCTGCAGCCCCGGCCGCAAGCGCGGGCGCGGACGAGCGGCGCCGGGCGGGGACGCTTTGCCTCTGTGATTTAGCCGTAGCTTTCTTTTTTCGCGACCGCTTTGTTTTGGATTTTTTAGCACCAGGTCCCGAACGCTTCGTGGGTTTCTTTTTTGGTTTAGCCATGGCGATTGATCCTTTACCTTAAATCAGCTCTCTGCTCGCTGTCATTCTTTCCCGTCTTGTTTGGCATGCGCAGACAACGGGAGCATGCTCGCATGATTGGCAGAAGCGTTCATCGCCTCCTAGCACCTTGAGAGCGCACACTTACGCTCTGAACTGTGCAATCAGATCGTCTTCCGGGTCCGCGCCGAGACCCGCGCCCTGCGGAACTTCAACTCCGCCGTTGATCACAGGCACGGTCTTGCCGAACGGAGTCGCGCCGAAATCGGCGAACATCCGTTCAAGCGGAGAGTCTTTCTCCTT
>DATBEY010000136.1:0-8786 GCA_036558765.1 Binatia bacterium
TGATAAAAACTGATTCGATACAACGGAACGTACTGGGGCGCCTGGCTCGTGGCGAATCACTACCTTCGGCCATGGCTAAGAGATTCATGCTCCTCGCTGTTTTAATTTCCGGCTGCTCCTTTCATTACATGGACCAAGGCTTAAATGCGCTAATCGGTAAAGACGTGCGCTATGCCTTCGCCGTGCTGGGAAACCCCAACGGCAAGCAGGAATTTGGCGGCGAGACTGTCTATATTTGGCAAAACTCACGCTCGATGATGTTTTATGAGCCGAATTTGACCCAAACCTCGCGCATCCGCGCGGATAAGAACTATTCCGAAACAGTAGAATCAGGCTATTGGGTGCCGATGCAAGGGGTTTGCCTGGTGCGCCTAATCGCTGGCCCGGATAATATCGTCCGCCGTTGGGATTACAATGGCGATGCGCTTGGCTGTGATGACTACGTGAGGCGATTGAAAGAAGTGGCCGAATGAAAGGGGGCCTACTGGCAAGAGACCGAAATAGCTTGGTGCGTAGGTTGGCTCCAGCAAAGTTCAACCCGTCTTTCTAAGCTCTCCATTTTCGTCGCTTTATCTTTTCTTTTTCTCGTTTCGATACCGTTTCGAGCAGTCGGCGCTGCTCAAATTCGTTGTCGAGCCAGTTTTTTTTGGTTACTTTGCTATTACTTTGCTAGAACTATATGACACTAAGTGTTCGAATCGGTAAAATCGACGGCCTGAGGACGACGTTAAACGCTTGGATCGATACACATAGCGACCGATAGTGTCACATAGTCTCGCCCCGGTAAGACGACTGAAAATCCTCGTGTCGGGAGTTCGAGTCTGTCCCTGACCATTCCGTTGTCCCAGATTTCCGGCCAACTCAAAGATTTTCGATTATCGTGTAGACGTTGCTAAATCACCTTCTCAACCGGGTCGAGCATGGCTCACTTCGCGCCGGCTCAATGCTTTCTCATCGCTGATCGCGAGCGCCGGTAGATCGCCTCGGTTGGGTACTCCCGAAAGCTTTTGTCGGGCTTCAGCCTGAGGCCGATTATCGATTTGTCAGAGAACGCTGCGTTGTAGATGCACATTACTGAGCTATGAGAAACCATTCACACCCTATTCGGCGTTTGCCACCGTCAACGGATTGACGTTATAAGATTGGGTGTTCACAGAAGCGCCTATGCTCAGCTCTAAGAGTCATTTTCATGCCGGTTAGAACGGGCGCCGATTACATCCGCGCGCTTCGCGATGGACGCGAAGTTTGGCACGCCGGGCGGCGCATCGAGGATGTGACGGCGCATTCCGGATTCACTGGAACGATCAAGACGCTGGCTGATTTGTACGACAAACAGCATGCGCCTGAATTCCGCGATCTCATGACCTTCGAACATGACGGCGAGCGGGTTTCTTACAGCTATCTGGCACCGAAGAATGCCGAGCAGTTGGCTCGCAAGCGGGGCAATATCGAGTTTTGGGCGCAGCAGACACTTGGTCAAATGGGCCGCTATCCGGACTTTTGCGCGCAGCTGGTCGTCGGGCTCTTGGATTGGACTCATGCGATCGAAAAGCACAGTTCTCAGTGGGCGGTGAACGCCCGGCAGTATTACCTCCATTGCCGGCAGAACGATCTCTGTTTGACCCACGCTCTTACCGACCAATATTACGATCGCACCAAGCGGGTGAGCGAACAGTCAGATCCTGACTTGATTCTACACATCGTCGGCGAGACCAAGGCCGGACCTGTGGTGCGCGGCTTGCGCACACTGGCGACCCTGGCGCCTATTTCCGATGAGGTTTTGGTTTACCCCAATCGGCCGCGCGATTCCGACGAAGCCGATTATGCGATCGCTTTTGCGCTACCGATGAACGCGCCGGGGCTGAAGATCATTTGCCGCGATCTTTACGCGGAGCACGCCGATCCCGAGCGCCACCCGCTAACGACGCGATTCGACGAAGTCGATGCGGCGCTGATCTTCGAAGATGTGGTGGTCCCTTGGGAGCGCGTTTTCGTCTACAAAAATCCTCAGCTTCTAGCCGGCATCATGTATATCCATATGTGGGCGCAATACTCGACCATGTTGCGGTTGCTCACCAAGCTCGAGGGCTTTCTCGGCGTTGCGCAATTGCTCACGGAGTATGGCGGAAGAAACAAGAGCGCATCGTCACAAATCCTGCTTTCCAGCCTGATGCAAGATATCGAGATCCTTCGTTCTTCTATTCAGGTGGCCGAAGCCAAAGGATATCTTAGTCCGGGCGGTACCTGGGTGCCGCGATTGAGCGCTGCCTATCGAGTGTATAGCATCGAAGCTTCGGATCGGGCGGAACGGACCATGGAAGGATTGCTGACCAGCACATTAATGTTGAGTGGCGGCGCATCCGATCTCGACAGCGACGTCGGTCCGCTGGTGGATCGTTACTTCCGCGGTGGCGCGCCGAGCACCAAGGAAAACCTGCGCTTGATGGCGATCGCCGCGGACATGGTGATGACGCCGTTTGGCAAACGGAGCCAACTCTACGAGCGTCTGCAAAGCGGTGAAGTCGACCGCATGCGGCAACGTCTTTACGCCCAGTATCAGGATCCCATACCGGCCGAGCGAATGCGCGAATTCATCAGCAGGATGGAGCGCGAGCGGTAGAGGAGCCGTCGCGGATTTTTGGGAGTAGTCATGCAGGAACGGAGCCGGCTGCACCGCATCGCGGTGCGTAATTCGCCTATCCATGGGCGCGGCGTCTTTGCGCTACGGCGGATTCCAAAGGGAACGCGCATCATTGAGTACAAAGGTACGCTGATTACTGATGACGAGGCGGATCGGCGCTATAGCCGCATCCATGCGCATTCGCCACACACGATGCTGTTTTCCGTCGACGACGGCTTGGTCATCGACGCCACGCGCAGAGGAAACTCGGCACGCTGGATCAATCATTCTTGTGCGCCGAATTGCGAGATCGAGGAGGAGCGTCATCGAGTCTTCATCGAGGCGCGCCGCGATATCTCGCCGGGGGAAGAGCTTACCTACGATTACAATCTGCAGATCGGAGAGAAGCATACCAAGGCTGCCAAGCGCGAGCATGCGTGCTTCTGCGGCAGCCGGCGCTGTCGGGGCACGATGTTGGGTGAAGAAGAGGAGTGACCTGCCCAGTCCGATTGTCTTCTGCGTGGCCGTTGTTGAACCATTGAACACAAGCTTGGAGCTTATCTTGCCAGCTGGACAACATTTTCGCGTTGCGCGCAGTGTCGAGATTGTCCATCCGAAATAGTCTATTCGATTCATCCAATCGGGATTCCAGGAGTCGCCGGGTTTTTGTCCGAGGACGAGGCGATCATAAGACGGATCGAAATGCATGGCCGAAGGGGGCTGCGCGTGCCTGAAAACGTTGCGCAAGCCGGTTTCGACTGCATTGCTTGAGAGACTGTGGAGGCCAGAATGTTCAAGCTCGGCTCGATTATAATTTTGTCACTGATGCTTCTTGTGGCAGCAACCGCGCCGGCGCAACAGCTCAAGAAAATCACCATGGGCTATCCATCTTTAGCTTTCACCCAAAGTCACGTGTGGGTCGCGAAAGAGGAGGGATTGTTTCGTAAATACGGTCTCGATGTGGATCCGGTGTTCCTCCGCGGCGGGCAGGTGGCAACCCAGGCGCTCGCCGCCGGTGAGCCACCGATCGTGAACGTCGGCACCGTCATTCAGGCGAATCTCACCGGCTACAATCTGGTATTGATTATCAGCATGGAAAATAAATTTTACCAGCTAGTATTTGTGCGGCCGGGGATCACGAGCTTGGAGCAATTGAAGGGCAAGAGACTGGGAATCAGCGGTTTCGGCTCGATCACTCATTATGCGGCGCAGATTCTACTCAAGCACCTCAATTTCGAACCGAACAAAGACGTCGCTCTGATCGCCGGCGGTCCGGACGCCGAACGATTAGGCGCGATGAGCGCAGGCAAAATCGACGCCTCGTTTTTCAATCTATCGACGGCGCCGATCGCCAGGAAAATGGGATTCATTGATTTGCTGCAGATCGCGGATCTCGGCGTCGAAGTGCAAGGCAACGGCTTGGCGACTTCGCGCGCTTATCTCAAGAGCAACCGCGATACGGTGAAAAACGCGATGAGGGGGTATTTGGAAGCGATTCATTTCATTCACGCCAACAAAGCGGAAGCGCAGAAAGTCTTTGCCAAATATATGCGCACCAACGATCCCGATGTGCTCGAGACGTCCTATCAAAATTACGTCAAGACGATCCCGCGCAAACCAACGTTCTCACCGAAAGGAATTCAATTTATTCTCGACATGCTCGCGCCGCAGATGCCCCAGGCGAAGACCGCGAAGCCGGAGCAGTTTTTCGATCCGAGCTTGATGAATGAGCTGGAGAGGGAAGGGTTCTTCGTCGAGATGGCGAAGCGCTATCCGGCAAGTCGTTAAGAGCGTGAGACTTATCGCTGAGAACCTTAAGAAAGATCCCTCACATCCGTTCGGGATGACACGTTAATTAATCCTTTGTCATTTCGAGCGGAGCGAGAAATTCTTCTTAAATCGTCGATTAATTCAGAATGGCAGCTTTAAACTCGCCATCAGAACGTCTTAGTTCCCTCGGGCGGTTCAACGTCGAATAATCGGATTACCGTGCCAATCGTCATGTAGTGGCCGAGAAGGCCGACGGCTTCGATAAACTTTGCGCGACCGAATTCGCTCGCCATTCGGGCGAACAAAGGTTCGGCCACTGTATGATCATGCACGAGGGCCCGGGTAAACTCTATGAGCAGCCGCTCACGACCGGTAAAGTCATCGATGGGCGCCTTTGCACGAAGCGCTTCAATGATTTTCGGATCAACGCCGACCTTCTGAGCGCGAATTTCGTGGCGGCACCAGGCGTAGCGCGCCTCAAGCTCTCGCGCGGCCGCCAGAATCATTATTTCCCGATCGGCATCAGGCAACAACGATTCGTTGCGGAAATAGTCTTCGGTTGCCGCGAAATACTGCGCCATCGCGGGCGAATGCATGAGCATTGAATACGGGCCGCCTCCGCCGCTGCGGGTCGCGTGAATGCGATCCCAAATCTGCTGATGCTCGGGCGTGAGATCCTCTCGTTTTGCGCCTGGCAGTCGGCTCATGTTCGCTCCTGACCCGGACTCATCGATAGGTTCATCATTTTTAGCGCGGCGCGACCGAGGATGCCGTACGGATTGCCGATAGTTTCCTGCAGCTCGAAATGGTTGAACCCTTCTCCGACGATTAACTCGACCGATTTGCCGGCGGCTTTGACCGCCGCGGCAAATTCGCGGTTCTGTCTTTGAAACTCGGGAGTTTCTTGCGTGCCGTAGGCGACGATGATCGGCGCGTTGAGTTTGTCCAAATGCCGCTGTGAGCTGAGCGCCTCCTCGATCTCGTCAGTGAACTTCACGTATAGGCTGCGTTTCGAAAGGCGCACCGGTTTCAAATCGTACATGCCGCTGGCGACAAGTCCGCCTTTGAGAACGTTCGTCGGCAGGCCGAATTCCTTTGGCCAGTCCGTCACGAGCGCACAGCCGGCGAGGTGCGCCCCGGAAGAGTGGCCGGTAATGTAAATGCGAGCGGGATCGCCGCCAAAACGCGCGGCATTCCTATAGACCCAGGCGACAGCGCTCCGAACCTGCTGGGCCATCGGCATTAAACTGCCGCCGGCATTATGAACAAGGACAAAATCCGGTATGACGAAGTGCGCGCCGGCGTTAATAAAACTCTCGGCCAGATAAGCCGAGTCTCTCGCTTGTCCATTGCGCCAGGCGCCGCCGTGAATGAAAATGTTGATCGGTGCGTTACTGCGGGTTGTCTTGTATATGTCGAGCTTTTCATCCTCGGACGAGCCATAGGCGACGCGCTCCGGAGTCATCCGCTTGAGCATCGCTTCGCTAGCAACCCTGCGCCGCGTCGCGATCAGCTGTTGATTGGGAGCGTAAACGCTCTGGTCGTAGGCATCGTCGAGCTCTTTTTGATCCATATCGAGCCAGACGAGAGGGCCTTTTTTTCGTGTCATCGAATTTTCAGTCATATCGTTGCTCGTTGATTTTTAGGCATCGGTTCAAGTCGTTCAAATCGTTGAAGCCGTTCGAAACGTTGCAAATAGTGTCAAAATTGTTCCTCATTCAGCGCAAGCTAGCGATAGGTGGCGCGACCGAAATCATGAAATCTGTATTTCATTTATAGAGAGAACTAACGAAACCAGTCTTGATTACTTCTTCCAATACCGAGCGATCCGTAAGCTTTAGCGCTTCTGGTGTGACGCCGTCCTTTTTACCGACGGTCTGTTCGATGCCGGCGAGCAATGCTGCACGGGATGGAATCTCGGGAATCTGCCCCATTTTTTTACCGATATAATAGTCGTAGGCGATGCCTGCTTCTTCGGCATTATTCATCTTTAAATATTTCTGAATCGCGTGGATGCCGAGAGGTCGGTTGGCTTTGAGCGCTTGCATGCCTTCGAGAATCGCCTTCATGAAACTCACGACCTGCGTGCGGTGGCTTTGCAGATATTCGCGCCGGACGATGTAATCGGTGTTCGGAAACGGCAGATCCAGATTGGCGAGATCAGCGAGTAAATTCATCTTGTGCTTGGTGACCGTCAGAGTCGATAGCGGTTCGTTAAACACGGCTGCCTGCACCGCATTTTGTGTCAGCGCGGCAAAGCGGGCGCTTTGACCACCCACCTGAAGGATCGTCGCGTCTTTGGCAGGGTCGAGGCGAAGCTTTTTCAAAGCTTCTCTGGCAGCGAACTCCGAGGCCGAGCCGAATCGACTGATCGCCACCTTTTTTCCTCGCAAATCGTCGGCGGTTTTGATTTCAGGGCGGCCGATCAGCTGAAACGGGATGAAGTTGATGATCCCGCCGATAATCGTCAGATCGCCTCCCTTCATGTTGGCGCTTATCGCTAATGCTCCCGTCGAGACCAGGTATTGCAATTCGCCCGCGAGCAATGCTTGTCCGCTGACGGTGCCGTTGTCGATAATAATGTATTCCGGTTCCAAGCCGTGTTTTTGAAAACTTTTGGTTTCCAAGGCTGCCCATACCGCCGCACTGCTTGCGGCCAGACCACCCGTCGCAATGCGGATCTTTTCCGCGGCGCTTCCGGATTGAATCCAAAAACACAATAGAAGCGCGACCATCGCGCCTGTTTCACAAACACCCGACAGAGTTTTTTTCATCTGTCCCGACGAGCTCATGTCTCTGAGTCGGTCCTATCCGATACCGTAAAAGCTTTGTGCATTGCGCCCGAGAATGGCCTGTTTATCTGCGAGCGTGAGATCTGGGCGATTCTGGATGTGGCGAAGCTCGATGCGGCACGAGTGGGCATCGAAACTTTCATGAGGAAAATCGGTGGCGAAAACAAAAGGCTCATTGCCGGCTTCGCGAACGGCATAGCCCAGGCCGTGATCGTCGCCGTCAAAGCCCACAAATATTCTGCCGGCTTTGACGTGGCGGCGAAAGTATTCGCTCGCTAAGAGATCGGGTTTGGAGCTCGGCAGAAATTCGCCGTTGATATCGACTTGCAAATGATGCGGGTAAGAGCGGTCGAGCCGATCCATGAAAAACGGCACCCAGGTGGCGCCCCCTTCGAGAAAGCCGACGCGCAGCTTGGGAAAGCGGTCGAAAATTCCGTACGAGAGCATCGCGGCGGCTTGAGCCATGATACCAAAAGGGTGACCGAGGGCGTGCACCGGATAATAAACACCGATCGAGTCCATACCCAGATGGTGCAGCGCGCCGACATGAACCGCGAGCGGGGCATTCAATTTTTCCGCTTCTTCGTAGATCGGCCAATAAATTTTTCCGCCGTAATGGCCTTTGATCCCTTCGCCATTGGACGGCAGCATGGCGCCGGCCATGCCCAATTCTTTTACGGCGCGCCGGAGCTCGGCGCACGCAGCTTCGGAGTCTTGGATGGGAATGAGCGCCATGCCCTTGATGCGCGGCGAGACTTTGGTGAATTTCTCGTGGAGCCAGTTATTGTAGGCCCGGCATGCGGCGATGGCCCAATCCTCGGCGATGATGCGGCCAACCGCCAACCCGGCAGTCGGATACACCACAGTCCAATCGATTTCGGTCTCGTCGAGAAAATCGATCCATTCCTGCGGCCCGACATTCCCTGTACGGGAGCGCTTCTCGCCGCCTTCGAGAAAATGAAAATGAATGTGATCGAAGGACGGAAAAACCTGCGTGCGATTACCCGGCGGCATGAACTTCGAAATCTCGTCCATACACGGCCGATCGTTGACATGGCCGTCAGCATCGATGATTTGCATGCAGGGTTCCTTTGCCGTGATCAGTTTGCCTATAACAACTTGGCTTCATCGGTGTCAATGATTGTAGCCGCTTGGTAAAAATGGCTAACCATGCTTTTCCGGATGCACCTGCCGAATGGTACGCGGACCAGATGGTCGAGGAACGATGATCAATGCAATCCGAAAAAGGCCCGGCCGTATCTGGCCAGAACTTTATTTCTGAGCTCCGGACTCGTCTCGGCAACTTCTGGAAATTTGTCCCGCCATTCATACGGGCGGCACGCTTCGATGACTGCGCGCGAGTTCAGCCATACCTTGGAATCGGGATGAATCATCGGATCGAGGGAGCTGGACCAGCAGCGGCGCTGGATATCGATGCCGCTTTCAGGATCGCAGCGAGTCGAAAGCGCCCAGACGACATCATCGATGCGGGTCGGATCGATATCGTCGTCGACGACGATGGTAAAGCGATTCTGATATCCGCCGGAAAAACATTGCGACGCGATCAGGCCGGCTTGCTTGGCATGGCCTGGATAGCGCTGTTT
>DATBEY010000137.1:0-4402 GCA_036558765.1 Binatia bacterium
GACTTTTTCCGCGATCGATTGGCTGATGTCGCTGGAGCCGCATTGGTACTCGACGATTTTCGGCATGATCTTTATGGTGAGCCATGGGCTGATCGCCTTGGCCTTTGTGATTGGCGCCGCATATTTTTTGTCCCGTCGCGATGCGCTCCGACAGATCGTGGCTCCCTGGGTGCTGCAGGATTTGGGCAATTTGCTTCTGGCATTCGTGATGCTGTGGGCCTATCTGTCGTTTTCTCAGTTCCTGCTCATCTGGGTGGAAAATCTGCAACACGAGATCCCCTGGTACTTACACCGATTGACCGGCGGTTGGGCTGTGATCGGCCTCGCGCTGATCGTGGTGCAATTCGCCTTGCCCTTTGTGCTCTTGCTTTCCCGAGCCGTCAAGCGGAACCCGGGGGCGCTCGGAGCAGTGGCCGGAGTCGTCGCTGTAATGCATTTCATCGAGCTGTTCTGGTTTGTAGCGCCGACGTTTCATCCCGGCGGTTTTAGCCTGCACTGGACGACTATCTTGGCGCCAATCGGCATCGGCGGAGTCTGGCTCTGGGGATTTCTTGGCTATTTAAAAGGGCATTCGTTATTGCCGATTCACGATCCCCGCTTCATCGCGATTCTCGAGGAACACGGATTGGCAGGCCATGGCTGAGCAACCTACTCGAGCAGATAGCGCCAGCAGCGGTCATGAGCTGAGCGACGTCAATCCGAAAAGAATTTTGTGGTTCGGGATCGGATTGGCGCTGGTGATAGGCACGGTCGTGCTCGTCAGTTATGGGCTGTTCAATTATTTTTATCGGACAGAAACTCGCAGGAGACCGCCCCCAAGCCCGCTTTCTTATGGTATCGAACCGCCGCCGGAGCCGCGCCTGCTCACTAAACCAGGTGCCGATTTAGCCGCCATGAGAGCCGAGGAGGATCAGATCCTCGGTAGTTACGGTTGGATCGATCGCGAGCGAGGCATCGTTCGTGTGCCGATTGATCGCGCCATCACACTGCTGGCGCAAAAAGGATTACCGACGCGCGCTGAAGCCGCGGATGTAGGTCCGACTCGCAGGCCGGGTGCAGGGAAGGAGAAAACAAAACGCTGAATTCACCAAGCGCTAGTCGGATTTATCCCCGGATTAGGCCGCTCCGAGGATTGAGCCTCTATTTGACGATCATACTGTCGCTCTGGCTCGGCCCTGTATCGCCGGCGCGCGCTCACGATGCGTCGCGCCCGATCCCGCTGAGAGACGTCGAGTTCGATCAGAAGCTGAATTCGCAAATCCCGCTCGATCTGAGCTTTACCGATGAGCGCGGAGTTCCGGTTCAATTGCGCCACTACCTGCGTGGCAAGCCGATCATCCTGAACTTCGTTTATTACAAGTGCCGTGATCTCTGTCCTTTGCTCTTGGATGGGATGGTGCGAACGCTACGGGCAGTGAGCTTCGATATCGGCGATGAATTTGACGTCATCACCGTAAGCTTTGATCCTCAGGATACTGCAGCGCTTGGCGCAGCTCAAAAGAAGGATTTCGTGGGACGCTACGGCAGACCGGGCGCTGAACACGGCTGGTATTTTTTGACCGGTGACGAATCGGCGATCCGCAAACTGACGGAAGCCGTGGGGTTCCATTATTCGTTCGATGCCAAAACCGGCGAGTTCGCCCATGCCACCGGGATTGTGCTGCTCACGCCGGCGGGGAAAACCTCACGGTATTTCTACGGCATCGAGTTCTCGCCACGCGATTTGCGGCTCGGGCTGGTGGAAGCAGCCGAGGGCAGAATCGGAAACCCCATCGATCAGCTGCTACTTTTTTGTTACCACTACGATCCGGTCACTGGGACATATGGACCGTTTGTCACCAATCTGGTGCGTGTTGCCGGTCTCATCACCGTTATCGGGCTAGCCGCCTTTATTCTGTGGATGCTTCGCCGCGAACGCGCCAATGCCGGGGCTGCCGGGAGACCTGCCTGATGTTCGGCTCCAACTTGCCCCTGTTTCCGGACCAAGCTTCGACCCTCGCGCCGCGGGTCGATGCGCTGCTCTATTTTTTGCTCGCAGTCAGTGTGTTTTTTTCGCTGTTGATCTCGATCTCGATCGTTGCGTTCGCGATCAAATACCGGCGCCGTTCAGATAGTGAGCGACCGCCATTGATTTTAGGAAGTCTCGGGCTGGAGATTTTTTGGACGGCGGTTCCCCTGGCCATCACCATGGTGATCTTTGTCTGGGGCGCCAAACTTTTTTTTGTGAGCTTCTACCCGCCACCCAATGCCCTAGAGATCAATGTCGTCGCAAAACAGTGGATGTGGAAAGTTCAACATCCCGAGGGCAAGTCGGAAATCGATGAGCTGCACATTCCGGCGGGGCAGCCTGTCAAGCTGCTGCTGACCTCGCAAGATGTCATTCATGATTTTTTTGTGCCGGCGTTTCGCGTCAAAAAAGACGTGCTCCCCGGGCGCTACACCACGCTGTGGTTCGAAGCGAGTAAGCCTGGAACTTATCATTTGTTCTGCGCGCAATATTGCGGCACGCAGCATTCCGGCATGGTGGGGCGCATCATCGTGATGGAGCCGCTCGCCTATGCGACTTGGGTCGGCGGCGGCGGCACGGGCGGGTCCACGGCTGCAGCGGGAGAAAAGCTTTTCCAGACGCTTGGCTGCGCCACATGCCATCTGCCTAATGATACAGGGCGCGGTCCATCGCTGGAGGGACTGCTGGGCAAGACCGTAGCGCTCCAGGATGGGAAATCTGTCACTGCGGACGAAAACTATGTTCGTGAATCGATACTTGAGCCGCGTGCCAAGATCGTCAGAGGATATCAGCCGATCATGCCGATTTTTAAAGGTTCGATCAGCGAAGAAGGGGTACTGCAGATTATTTCGTATATCAAAACGCTCACGCCGCAAGCGGGAGCACAGGGAAAGAAATGAACGATACAGTCGCGGAACGCCGGGTTCATTACTTGAATGTCAGCTATGGCCTGAAGTCGTGGCTATTGACGACTGATCACAAGCGGATCGCCTGGCTATATCTGCTATCGGTTACTTTCTTCTTTTTTATCGGCGGTTTGTTCGCGACACTGATTCGAATCGAACTGCTCACGCCGCAAGGCGATCTGGTCCAGGCGGAAACCTACAATAAGTTGTTCACCATGCACGGCGTGACGATGATTTTCTTCTTTTTGATTCCGGCCATTCCTGCGGTGTTGGGAAATTTTTTGATTCCTTTGATGATCGGCGCGCGAGATTTGGCCTTTCCGCGGCTCAATCTGGCGAGCTGGTATCTCTATATTATCGGTGGCTTGTTTACGCTCGTGGCGGCAGCCGCAGGCGGTGTCGACACGGGCTGGACGTTTTATACGCCCTACAGCAGCATCTATTCCAACACCCACGTGGCGCTCACTGTCGTCGGGATTTTTATCACTGGGTTCTCATCTATTCTTACCGGGCTTAATTTTGTCGTCACGATTCATACCATGCGTGCGCCGGGAATGGGCTGGTTTCGGCTACCGCTTTTCGTTTGGTCCCATTACGCGACCAGCATCATTTTTATTTTAGGCACTCCCGTGATCGCGATCACGCTTACTTTAGTTGCACTCGAGCGACTGTTTCGATTGGGGATCTTCAATCCCGAACTCGGCGGCGACCCGCTACTGTTCCAGCATCTGTTCTGGTTTTATTCGCATCCGGCGGTCTACATCATGATTCTTCCGGCCATGGGTGTCATCAGCGAGCTGATCACCTGTTTTTCGCGCAAGCGGATTTTCGGCTACGGGTTTGTCGCGTTTTCGAGCCTAGCGATCGCGGTGCTGGGGTTTTTGGTTTGGGGTCATCACATGTTCGTCAGCGGTCAATCAGTGTATGCGGGTTTGATTTTCTCGGTGCTCAGCATGTTGGTGGCAATTCCGTCTGCGATCAAAGTATTTAATTGGACCGCTACGCTATACAAAGGATCGATTTCTTACGATGCGCCGATGCTTTATGCGCTCGGTTTCATTGGTTTATTCACGATAGGCGGCCTCACCGGCTTATTTCTTGCGGCGCTCGGCATAGACGTCCACGTCCACGACACGTACTTCGTGATTGCGCACTTCCACTACATTATGGTGGGTAGCTCGGTAATGGCCTATCTTGGCGGGATTCATTTCTGGTGGCCCAAGATGACCGGACGAAGATATCCTGAAGTCCTCGCGCGGCTTGCCGCGCTGATTATTTTCCTCGGTTTCAATCTTACCTTTTTCCCGCAGTTCGTCCTCGGATATCTGGGCATGCCGCGGCGCTATCACGTTTATCCCCCTGAATTCCAGGTGCTAAATGTCATGTCCACAGCCGGAGCATCGATTCTTGCCGTCGGCTACGTTTTGCCGCTCGTCTATTTAATATGGTCGCTCCGTTATAGCCCGGTGGCGGGAATGAACCCATGGAA
>DATBEY010000138.1:0-2839 GCA_036558765.1 Binatia bacterium
ACCAGGTCCAGCGACTTCGGCCAGCGTGTCACGATGTGCGGGAAATCCGTCGACCACATTATTTTATCGACGCCGATCATGTGGCGGAGCTGGATGCCGATGGGATCGTCGAAAACACCCCAGTGAGCATGTTCCCGCAGGTATTCGCTCGGTAATTTCTTCAGCTTCGGCAATCCCAGAAGCTTTTCCGCCCAGTGGCAGTTGACTTTATAGGTCTGGTCCATTTGCTGGTAAAAATATGGGATCCACCCGACGTTGTTCTCCGCCCAAAATATTTGCAGCTGGGGAAAGCGGTCGAACACTCCGCTGAAAATTAACTGCGTCGCTTCCACGGCGCCGCAATGATAAATCCCCTGCCGTGCGAAACGTTGCAGAAAATCGAACGGGCGCTCCTCGCCTTGCGGATCGTTCGGATACCTCATGAGATACACATCGCGCTCGTCGGTACGCCGTGGAAATGACGTATGGATCGTAATCGGCATATCGAGGTCGAGCGCCGCCGCGTAAAATTTGTCGTCCTCAGCAGTGGGCGTGCCCTTGCCGCTCGGAAAGGTATGCAGCCGCACGGCCTTGAAGCCCTTTTCTTTGCACCGCTTCATCTCCGCAATGTTTTCGTCCGCGCCGATATCCGGCATGACGGCAACGCCGATCAAGCGATCGGGATCGACCGCGCAATACTCCTCGATGAAGTAATCATTGAACGCGCGGACAATTGCCAGAAAGGCTTGCCTATCTTTGATCTTCGGATTGCGCGCTTCACTTGCGAACAATAACTCGCCATCGATCCCATCAGCCTCCTGCTCTCTGATTCGCTGCTGAGGAGAGCCCGCGCCCACGGAGCCCTCAAAGTTCAAATGCACGGGATTAAACTCTTCCGGCGATTTTCCCGCGAACAGGTTCGTACCGCGATATTCGAGCGGCTGTCCCTCTTCGACGATGGCATCGCGACCGTCGGCGAGCCTGATCCGGCGCGGCGCGCGATCGCGAAACTTTGCCGGCACTCGCTGCGTCCACGTTTCCGGCAGCGATTCAAAGTGGCTGTCGGCGGAAAAATACCGATACTTGCGGGACATGAATTCGTTGCCTCCCTGATTTATTAATTGTGTGCAATGGCCCCCGCGCTGTCATTTCGAGCAAAGCGAGAAATCCTTCTTCTAGCGCACCAGCATTTCTTTCATGATCTTATCCATCGCCGGCGACCATCGATCCGTTTGTTCCGCCGTTACGATATGCAGGTTCACGCCTTTTTCGTCGAGATTGTTCAGCTCTTCATAAATCGACCGCGCGCCCTTCCGAAGCGGAATTCTGCCCGTCCTGGAAAGAATCTTTGCGCCTTCAGCAGACAAGGCAAAATCGATGAACAGCGCGGCGGCGTGCGGATGCGGCGCGTTGACGTTGATGCCATAATTCCCGCCTGCGATTGCCGGAGTCGGATTAGGGAACACGATTTCGGCCGGACAACCTTTTTGCTTCATTCGCAAAATGGCATCGGGATAGACTTCCACGGCAATCTTGAATTCGCCGGCGCACATGAGCTGTCCTTGCAGCGTATGACCACGGCGCACCGAGACGCCGTTCGCGAGAAGCTTCTGTACGTACTCGCGCGTTTTCGCTTCACCCCATGCCGACAGCCAGGTGAGCATCGCGCGCTCTGGCTCGAGGTCGATGGTTAAACTGTCCTTCCACTTCGGATCGAGCAAATCGGGGTAGCCCTTGGGCGCCTCGTTTCTCTTCACAAGCTCGCGATTGTAGGCGATCGTCGCCAGCCCCAGGCTATCGGCATGGAAGTAGCCATCTTTATCATTCGTCTCACGTGGATAGTATTGCGTCTCTGGCGAACGATACGGGGTCCAGACGCCGGATCGCTTGAGCTGCATCACGTTCTCGGTCCCAACGGAAACCACGTCCGCGGCGAGTCTTCCCGCCTTGTACTCCATCAGCGTCCGTACCACCAGTTGATTGCCGCTGCCCCGGTAAAAGTCTCCCTTGATGAATGGATATCGAGCGGTGAAGCCTTTGACATACGCCGAGATCAAATCCGCACTTGAAATCGAGTAATAGAGAAATGCCCCTTCGCGCCGCGCTCCCTCTTCCAACCGCGCCTGACGCTGCGCCGCTGGGAGCTTGTTGATCTCCCCGAGCAAGGCTTGGACGGAAGCAGAGTGCGCCGCTGAAATTGGCCCGCACAGAAACACCAACACCGCGATCGCGCTGGTTAGGAATTTTTTAGATAGCATCTTCTATCCTCGATCCTCGACCAGCCTCATTTCATCGTGCAATGCGGGTGATAATCCATTTTGCAACGGGCACCGGCCTTTTTCATCGCCGCCTCGAACTCCGCATGGATCATTGGGTCTTCGTCTTCGTACTCGATCTGATCGCCACCCTCCTTCACGCTCTTATAGATGTAAGCCTTGCCGCCGGCTTTGGGTTTGTCGCTGCCCCAGCCAATGGCGAGAAAAAACACCGGCTCGGCGCCGCCATTAAAGTGTTGATGGAACCACATCTCCGGCGGCACAAAGACGCTGCCCGGCCCCCACTCGACTCGTTCCATGGGTTTGCCTTCCTGCCACATCAATGAGTAGCCGGTCCCGCGGATGATCAAAACGTGAATGCCCGGGCCGTGGCGATGCGCCTTTTTGTAAGCGCCGACACCCCATAGTGAAACGTGCGACTTCACGGTGTTGTTGACCATGCGAAACACGGTGCTCTTGGCACCGCCACCCCGATCGAAGCCGCTCGAAAACATCTGGCAGACGCGCACATCGGCAATAAAGTTTGTCGACCACTGTTGCGCCGGCGCCGTTTGCTTGAAGTAGCCTTCCTCGCCGTTGTAACG
>DATBEY010000139.1:0-7019 GCA_036558765.1 Binatia bacterium
GCGGCAAGCGTGGTGGTCTTCGCAGCATCTGGATGGCGGCTCATCCCTTCATCATCCCAACGCTGAAAGAGTTTCACGTCGATGTCGAACTGATCAAGAATCCGCGTCACCGTCTGATTGATAATGTCGTCCAACGTCTTCGGCCGATGATAAAACGCTGGCACCGGCGGGAAGATCATCGCGCCCATACGCGTCAACGCTGCCATCGCTTCTAAGTGACCAAGATGAAGCGGAGTCTCCCGAACCACCAGGACGAGTTTCTTTCGTTCCTTCAAGACCACATCGGCGGCGCGCACCAGCAAGTCGCCGCCGAGGGAGTGAGCAATACCGCCCATAGATTTCATCGAGCAGGGTGCAATCACCATGCCTTCGGTTCGGAACGAGCCGCTCGAAATACTCGCGCCGACGTTGTTGACGTCGTGAACCACATCGGCCAACGCCTCCACGTCTTTCACCGAAAATGGCGTCTCCACTTGGATAGTCATGCGTCCGGCTTTGCTCATCACCAGATGGGTTTCGATATCCTCGAACTTGGCGAGGATTTCCAGCATGCGCACGCCGTAAATAGCCCCGGTGGCGCCGGAGATGCCGATAATCAATCTTCTCTTGTCATTCAATTGAGGAACTCCCAGGTGAGTTGATCGCCGTCCTGAACGCCGAGATGCTCTTTCAAGCGCATTGGCGCGACGATTTCAATCTTGTCGCTCGGATAATTTTTGACTTCTGGAAGGAGAATTGCGCCGCAGATTTTATCTGTTTTAGTACCAGATTGGATAACCAGCTCAATCGGATAGAGGCGCGCCTGACAAAAACTATCATTCGCGGGACCGAGCGAAATGCCGGCTGCGTTATCCCGCACACGACCCCAGACTTGCGCGTCTGCGGCATCTTTGGGGCGCACATTGAGAGTTGCTGGGAACGGCTTAAACCCTAGCCGTTGCTGCAATGCGGTCTGGACCCATTTAAGCGCCATGAATGAGGCGGCTTGTCCCAAATCGGAAAAGATGATGCCGGTCATCCGCGCCATCCTTGATCTCTAATGGCCGGACAGCGAGGCGGCTCCGCCACCGCGACGCACTTTGATCACTTCTGCAAGAATCGACAGCGCGATTTCCGGCGGGGTTTCAGTAGCGATATCAAGTCCAATGGGCGCATGAACCCGTTCGATCAGTTCCTCGGAAATCTTGTCCTGGTCGCGGAATCGCTGAAAGCATGCTTTGATGCGGCGGCGGCTGCCGATCATTCCGATGTATTTTGCCTGACTCGGAAGCACGACTCGTAAACAGGGCTCGTCATAGGCATGTCCACGAGTAATGAGCACGATGTAAAATGACGGCGTAATCGTCATCTCCTTGAGCAGCCCGGCCATATCCCCGACTAAAACCTCGTCTGCGTCAGGAAATCGCTCGTGGTTGGCATAGAGCAAACGATCGTCGATGACAGTGACGTAGAAATCCAGTACCTTCGCGATTTTGACCAGCGGCACCGCGATATGACCGGCGCCGACCACAATCAGTTTCGGCGGAGCCGGCATGACTTCGAAGAAGACCTCGAGCTTGCCATTCGCTGCTCCGAGATCCAAAGTCGCAAGCTGCGATTTTTCAGTTCGTAAACGCTCGGAGCTTTCCCGCAGGATCGCCTCTACGACCCGCTCATCACCGATCGTCTGTCCCCGCACCTTGCCGTCGCGCACTAGACACTTGGCGCCTGGCGCGACCCTGATGTCTCCTTCTGTCTCGACGACAGTGGCGAGCACGGCGGCCGCGCCTTGATTGTTGATATCGACCAATTCTTCCGCAAACGAGGTCATTTTTCGACAGCGACTTTCTGGTCCGACTCTGTCCACCACGGGTCGATAAAAACATTCATGATGCCGCCGCACACCGCCGGGCTATCGGAAGAAATATCGTCTAGCAGATCGACGCGCACGGTTCTTGGCTTGCGGGTGCGAATCACTTCAATGGCTTCACGCTTCACATCCGCCTCGCCACAACCACCCCCAATCGTACCGAGAATTTCTCCCCAAGCGGTGACCACCATTTTGGCGCCGACTTCACGCGGCGTGGAGCCCTTCGTCGAGACGATCGTGGCCACAGCCAAGGTTTCGCCCTTGTCGAGGAATGCTTTGACTTGGTGGTAGATAGAGTCCTTCTTTTTGCTTTCCGAATCGGCATCCGTGTAACAAGCACCGGGTCCAGCCATAATAGTTCCTCCGAATTCGCTACGACCATGAAGAGCACAGAGCTTTGGTCTTATCTAATCTTCGTGTCCTTTGTGCCTTCATGGTGAATCCCTTTCCTAACGAGATGACCTCACGGTTTGCTAAGCCACCATTTTCTGCAATGTCCGGCCCAACGATACCAGGCTATTCACGTTGTGCACCGAGAGAAACAAATCCAGATACGGCAGCGCCGCTTGCATGCCTTTGCAGAGCGGTTCGTAGTTTTCGCTCGCCAGTAAAGGATTGAGCCAAATAATTTTTTTGCAGCGCCGTTTGAGGTCTTGCATCTCACGCTCAAGCACGCTCACGTCGCCGCGGTCCCAGCCATCGCTGATAATGACGACAACCGTGCGATGCGTCACCATGCTGGGCGCGAAATTGCGGTTGAACGTGTGCAGGGAACGGCCAATATTAGTCCCGCCCGACCAGCCCAGAATGCTCCCGGAAATCTTCTCTAATGCGTTCACGATATCTTTGGTCCGAATCAGGTGCGTAATGCGACTCAGCGAGGTGCTGAAGACAAACGTCTCGACGCCCCACAATTCATTTTGCAGCCCATACATGAACTGAATCAAAAACCGGCTGTAACAGTCCATCGAGCCGCTCACATCGCAAAGCAGCACAACCTTGGTTTTTTTAATTCGCTTTTTCCGATGCACCAGGTCTATGATCTCGCCGCCATACTTCATGCTTCGCCGCATGGTCCAGCGCGGATCCACGGTGTTTCCCTTGCGTCCGAGTTTTTTTCGCCGGCTGATCTGGGTCGCAATTTTGGTAGCGATGAGCAGGATCGCACGCGCAATGGCGCGGCTTTCTTCCACGCCCATTTCGCTGAAGTCCTTCCGATTCATCAGCTCCTGCGGGCTGTAGGTCGGAACGGAAAATTCATCCAAGTTCTCGAGCGGCAGGTTTTCCTTGGCCAGTGACTCCGCAGAAGCTTCTTCCAGCCCGCCTTCTTCGTCACCGCCCTCCGGGGCTTGAGATTCGCTCGGCGTCCCCTCGATCTGCATGGTTTCCATCGGTACGCGCTCATAGCTGAGCTCGCGCCAAAAAGAATCGAACAACATATCGAAGATCGGGAAATCTTCTTTCTGCGAGATCATATTGGCGCGGAGCAGCGTGCGAAAATCAGATTTTTCGGCGATTTCGACGTGTTCCACCGAGCGCGATGCATCCAGCACCTGACTCAGACTCACCTTGACGCCTAACTCCTTCAGAGCCCGTGCGAACGCCATGACGTTCGGCAAGGTCCCTTTGCCACGCGCCGATGAGACGCTAGTGACCGCGGCGGCGACAGTTTCGGCCGAGACATCCATCCAATTAGCTCACCATTTCCGGCGATACCTTGAGCAGCGCGTCTAGGTTCAGCTGTCGGTTATCGACCTGTTCGCGCAAGTGGTGCAAGTCCTCGCGATATTTAAACACACAGCCCATGGTTTCGACGACGGTCTTATCATCCAAGTTCTTGCGGTTGAGCGCGATCAAGGCCGAGGCCCAATCCAGGGTTTCCGCGACCCCCGGCCGCTTGTAGAAATTCATCTCGCGCACTTTCTGCATGAACGCGCAAATCTGCTGCGCCATTTTAGCTTCGACTTCGGGAAATTTCGTGGTGATGATCTCGTATTCTTTTTCGAAGCTCGGATACTCAATCCAATGGTAGAGACAGCGCCGCTTCAGCGCATCATGAATTTCCCGCGTGCGATTGGAGGTGAGAAATACGAAGGGACGATGCTTTGCGGCGATCGTACCGAGTTCCGGGATCGTGATCTGAAAATCAGAGAGCACCTCGAGCAAAAAGGCTTCGAACTCCATATCAGCGCGATCGATCTCGTCGATCAGCAGCACCGGCGCGTTCGCGCCATTGGATTGAATCGCCTCAAGCAACGGACGTTTAATCAAATAGTCTTGACTAAAGATCTCCGTCTCGACTTTTTGCTTATCGCCATGCTCCACCTCTTCGAGCTTGATGCGCAGCATCTGTTTGGGATAATTCCACTCATAAAGAGCCGTGTTGGCGTCGAGCCCCTCGTAGCATTGGAGACGAATCAACTTGGTTTCCAACACTTTCGCCAACACCTTGGCGATTTCGGTCTTACCGACACCGGCCTCTCCTTCGAGTAGCAACGGCTTGCCCATTATTAGGGAAAGATAGACAACGGTCGCCAACGCGCGATCGCAAACGTATTTTTCTTTTAAAAGAATCTCCTGGACGCCTTCAATAGTCAGTTGATTTGGATTCACGCTAGCCTCACCCCGCAATAGTTAGTCAATTGATCGAGTCTTGTGCCTTGGACACGTGCTCAAGCCCGAGCACCTCGAGTAAGAGCAAACCCAATCACGATACGCCCTTTGGTATCGACGATCAACGTCCGAAGGGCGGCGATAAATCGCCGCACAACAGCCCATTCATCATAACAAACCGAGGTTGAATAGGAAAATCGCAAGACGAGGAAAAACCGGTGATTTGAGTGGGATGCCCAGATCACCGGTTCGGAAGTTTCCGCGCTATTTCGGGAGGCGAGTGCCCTAGTTGCCCGCGACGTACGCCTGTTTGAATTGAGCGAAGTCGGTAAGAGAGTTCTTCAACTGCATAGCCGATCGAACATCCGCAAATTTTCCAACTCGCACGCGGTGCCACGTTTTGCCCTGATTTTCAAAAACCATGACGTAGGAGTCGTAGCCAGAGTTGCGTAAGAACTCAGCCATCGTTTCGGCATCCTTAGCTGTAGCCAGAGCAGCCACTTGAACGGCCCATTGCCGCGTTGATCTAGGCGGCAGCACCGGCTGAGATTTTGACAAAACCGGCGCTTTATGTTGTGCCGGCTCGACTGGACGAGTCACCGATAAGGCGTAAGCCGGCGCCGCTGATTGCACCTTCTCGGATTCGCGAGCAATCTCTGTAGGCACTGAGGCTAGTGGAGGTTGCGGCAACCCAGGAAGAACCGGTGAAAGTGAATTGATCTGGCGCAAAGGCGCGACGGGCCTCTGCGGTGCCGCGGGCGCCGCGGTCGGAGCAGGTGCCGGCGCGGGAGGCACATCGCCTGACGGCCCGGGCAAAGTCGGTGTTTGTGGCTGCTCCAACGGTTGCTGCTGGAGCTTTTGTCTTTCCCGGGCGGCCCGATCGAGCTCATTGCGCAAGGTGGCTAGCGATTTTTTGAAATCTTCTGTGAGTTGCTGACCCTGATCACGATTGTAAATTACATGGGGAGTGATCAGCATGATCAGCTCCGTCCGAAGGACATCATCAACGTTCGTAGCGAAAAAACGGCCGATCACCGGTATGTCCATGATATAAGGAATCCCGGTGCGCGAACGAAGACGGTTGTCCGCGATGATTCCACCGAAGGCGAGGGTATCGCCATCTTGGACGACCGCGGTTGTCTCTGCCTGTCTCGTGTCGAAAGCGGGAAAGCTATCCGTTCCAACTTTGACATCTACGCCCCGCTGGCTAACCTCGGCGAGAATCTGCAGGTTCACCAGTCCCTGTGAATTGACTTGCGGGATTATAGTTACAATGCGACCGGTATTCCGATATTGGATCGATGTACTGGATGACGGTGTCGCCGCGCCGGTAGCGGCGATGAGCTGACCTGTCGCTATCGGCTCCTCGCTGCCAACCTGAATTCGGGCCGGGCGGTTGTCGGTCGCCAAAACACTCGGCGAGGAGAGAATCTTCACACGTGAATCCGTTTTGAGCGCGTTGATCAACGCTTGAACTGTGTTGCCGCCTACGATCCCGGTTAGACCGCCGCCCGCCGCGTTTGTAAAGTCGGTGTTAGGAAATAACTGACCGAGCGTGCGCAGAGCCCCTCTGGAACCAAATGTCTGTCCGAATATCGTCACCCTGTCATTGGTCAAAATTTGATAATCAACGCCCAATGATTCGTGTTCCTTGAGGGTGACTTCGGCGATGAAGACATCCAACAATACCTGGCGTGGAACCGCATCCAGGTCTCTCAGAATATTCTTGATATTCTGGAACTCTTGAGCCGTGCCGAACACAACCAAAGAATTGGTCGCGGGATCGGCGACAATACGCATTTGATCCTCGGGCCTCGGCTGCGCTTGGGGGGCGCCTACCGGAGGCCGAACTGATGGCGGCTGGACAGGAACCGGAACTGGTGTCGGCGTCGGCACCGGCGTTGTCGGCTGTCCGGGAAGGGGAACCGTTGCAGCATATGCCGCTTTGGTTCGCTTCTGAGCCCAGTACAATCCGGCTATGCTCGCAACCAGAAGGACCAGGATCGAAATGCTAATTCGATGGGATCGCATATCTCTTCTCCAATGGTTTCGCATTCTCTACCGATAGCCAGGTTGGGATGAAAACCCCGATGATCCAGAAAAGCCTGACGATCCAAATGAGGACGATGTCGAAGGCATGCCGCCCGTACCGAATTGGGTGCCAGCCGGTGAAGTTATACCGGTCGTTGACCGGTGCAGCTCCTGAAGGGTTTGCGTGGGCCTCGGTCCGCCCATGGATGGCAGCCCAAGAGCCTGGGTCAAAATTGCCGCAAGGTCGTCAGCTTTGCCGTTCGCGACCGGATAGATGAAGATCCGCCGCCCGGGTCCCTCCGCAACGACGTCAATCCGATCGAGCCAACGCTTCGCGTAAGTCCATGCCGCTTCGCTGTGACTGATCACTAACAGCTGATTGATGCGCGGCAGGGAAATAAATTCCGCCGCAAAGTTTTCCGCCTGCGGCGCCGATGAGGCGAAGGACTGCATGACTTTTGTCATTTCCTGAGCCAGCTCATCCGCGCTGGCAATCTTTGGCTGATAAATTTCCATGCGCGTTCCC
>DATBEY010000140.1:0-2352 GCA_036558765.1 Binatia bacterium
AACAAACGCAGCGCCTGGGGGGCGGAGGGAAGCTACGAGCCCATCGCCGAGAAGGTTTTCGGCACGCTCAAAATGGATCGTTATCTCCTGGAGTTCGACAGTGAGCGCGCCGGCGGTTTCGAGCCGTTGCGCTTCGTGCCAAGGGGCAAGACGGTGGTGCTGGGCCTCATCACGACAAAAGAACCAAAGTTGGAATCGGTGGACGAATTGCTTCGACGAATCGAGCAAGCGTCCAAATACGTTCCGATGGAAGATCTCGCGGTCAGCACGCAGTGCGGTTTCGCTTCGGCGTCTTCGGGCAATCTGATTAGTTGGGATGATATGCGCCGCAAGCTCGAGCTGGTGACGGAAGTTGCGCAGAGAGTCTGGGGATGAACTGCACTAAGGCGTTCAAATGGTTTAAACCGTTCAATCCGTGTGCTTCGCGAAAGAGCGCAGAGGACGCCAAGGTAAAACTCATATCCCTGGACAACGCGCTGTCTTCCAGACTAAAAATAATAGCTAACGCGCATGCGCGAAAAAAATTGGCATTGGAGGAAATTAGATGACGCAGGTGGTGGGTAAGCCGACTCCTCGGGTCGAGGGTGAGCTCAAGGTCACGGGTAAGGCGCTTTATAGTGCCGATTTGAAGCTGCCGGACAGCTTGTGGGGTAAGTGTTTGCGGAGCCCGATTCCGTACGGACGAATTAAACGGATCGATACCAGCAAGGCTTTGAACGTACCGGGCGTGAAAGCCGTAATCACCGGTCAAGATGTGACCGGCCTGCGCATCGGCCGCTGTATCTACGATACGCCGATCGTTGCGGATGGCGTGGTTCGGTTCATCGGCGAAAAAGTTGCAGCGGTGGCTGCAGAGACTCGCCTCGCTGCCGAACAGGCGATCGATTTGATCGAAGTCGAATACGAAGAACTGGAGCCGCTGCTCGATCCTGTCGAAGCCGCTAAACCCGACGCGCCGGTGCTGCACCCGGATTTGCTTTCCTACAGGGGTCTACCCGTGCCGGTGGAAAATCTCAGTAATGTGTTTGCCTATCTCAAATGGGGCAAGGGAAATGTCGAGGAGGGATTCAAGCAGGCGGACATCATCGTCGAGAATACTTTCACAACCCAAGTGACGCATCAATCTTACCTCGAGCCGCATGCCTGTGTAGCGAAAGCCGATGCGTCGGGCAGTGCGGAAATCTGGTCGTGCAGCAAAACGCCCTTCGCGGTGCGCGGTCAGCTCGCGAATTGCATCGGTATCGCAAAGGAAAAATTGGTCTTTCATCCGACCCACATCGGCGGCGACTTCGGCGGCAAAGGCGGCTTTATGGATGTGCCGGTCGCCTATTTTCTTTCCAAGAAAAGCGGCCAGCCGGTGCGCATGATCATGGATTACACCGAGGAGCTGACCGCCGGAAACCCGCGGCATGCGGCGCTCATCAAGATCAAGACAGGGGTCAAAAAGGACGGGAAAATCGTCGCGCACCATCTCGATTTTCTCTTCGACAGCGGCGCCTATGCGTCGATGAAGCCCGCAGGTTATCTGATCGGCGCGTCCACTTGCGCCGGCCCGTACAAGATTGAGAACTGTTTGATCGAAGAGAGAATGGTGTACACCAACAAGATTCCCTGCGGTCATATGCGCGCACCCGGAGATCCGCAGGGCTTTTTCGCCAATGAAAGCCAGCTCGATATGGTCGCGCGCAAGCTCGGCATGGATCCGGCGGAATTCAAACGCAAGAACATGCTGCGCGACGGCGACGAGACACCCACCGGCGGTCATATTTCGCACATCCGCGGTGAAGAAGCTCTGCAAAAAGCCCTCGAGCTTTCGGACTATAGCAAACCCAAACCGAAAAACGTCGGTCGCGGCCTGTCATTCTCGGAATGGAGCCCGAGCGGCGGCGAAGGAAATGTTTTCGTGACCATCGAGGATAACGGTAAAGTCAAGGTGATCACGCCGGTGGTCGATCAGGGCGCGGGAGTGCTCACGGTGATCGTCGAAGTGGTCGGGGAAGAGTTGGGCGTTCCGGCAGATGAGATCGAGCTCAAGCAGGCTGATAGCACGATTGTGCCGAGCGATGGCGGAGTGGGCGGCAGCCGGGCAACGCGTGTTTACGGCAATGCTTCCTTTGAAGCGGGTACCAAAGCGCGGGAAGAACTGTTCGCGTTCGCCGCGCAAGCTCTGGAAGTGGAGCCCAAGGAGCTGACCCTCGATCGCGGCGCGGTGGCGCACAAGCCGTCGAAGCGGAAAATGAGCTTCAGCGAGATCGTCAAGTTCAAAGGCGCGCCGATTTACGTGCGCGGCTATTACAAAAGCTCGGAAAAATCCCACGATGCCTCGGTGTCGGCGCAAATCGCCGAAGTCCA
>DATBEY010000141.1:0-4514 GCA_036558765.1 Binatia bacterium
GCTCGCCAATGCGGCCGATCGGAACGCGAGTTTTATAGCGGGCCAGCTTCTCGGGGGTTGAGGTGTCGACCATGGGCGTGCGCGTTGGACCGGGGCAGATGCAATTCACGCGAATATGATCCTTGGCGTGATCCATCGCCATCGCTTCGGTCAACCGAACCATGCCCCCTTTGGATGCGCAATATGCTGCCCGGCCTGATTGTCCGAGCATTCCCGAACGCGCCGCAATGTGAAGAATCACGCCGCCGCCGCGCCGTTTCATCTCGGGAATCGCGAGCCGCGACACGATGAAGGCGCCTTTAAGATTCACGTCCAGTGTTCGGTCCCACTCCTCTTCAGTAATTTCAGTGATGCTGCCGTTGGTGCGCACCCCACCGCTATTCACGATGATATCAATGCCGCCCAATCGCTGCACTGTTGCGCCGATGATTTTTTTCATTTGCTTCGAATCCGAAACGTCGCCCGGCCAATAAAGCGCTTTTCCGCCGACCTTTTCGACCAGCGCAACGGTCTGACGGCCCTTCGATTCGGTCGGCGATGTGCCCGCCACCGCTGCGCCTTCGCGCGCAAACATGACCGCGATGGCTTGCCCTAATCCGGATCCAAATCCGGTGATAAAGGCTACTTTGCTCTTGAGTTTCATGCTCATTCCCGGTTCAAGGCCGATGTAGAAAACCTGTAAGTTGACTCGATTCTGACTGGTTGTTACCTTTAGAAAACAATCGCAGAAGGATTTCAAGTGCATGGCGGAAGTTAATGATCAACGCGTGCCGGTGACTGTTTTGACGGGTTTCCTCGGGGCCGGAAAGACGACACTGCTGAACCGAATTTTGACGGCGGATCACGGCCGACGCGTCGCCGTCATCGTTAATGAGTTCGGCGCGGTCGGCATCGATCATCATTTGCTCATTTCCTCCGATCAGGAAGTCGTGGAGATGAGCAATGGCTGTATCTGCTGTACGGTGCGCGGCGATTTGCTGCGGAGTTTATTCGATCTACTCGAGCATCGCGACAAATTCGACACGCTCATGATCGAAACCACCGGCCTGGCGGATCCTGCGCCCGTCGTGCAGAGTTTTTTCATCGACGAGCGGATCAAAACCGAGTATCAGCTCAACGGCGTCGTCACCGTCGTTGACGCCAAGCATATCTTTCAGCAACTGAGCAATTCGCCGGAAGCCAAAGAGCAAATCGCTTTTGCGGATATGGTCTTGCTCAACAAGATCGATTTGATCAATGCCGAGGATTTGCCGGAACTCGAGTTCAAGCTGCGCAATTTGAACGGCGCGGCGCGCATTTGCCAGACGCGCAATTCCGACGTTGATATCGGCACGGTTTTAGATCTGAGAAGCCTTGATATCGTGATCAGAGCGGAAAAGCACGATCACAACCATAGCCATACCGAGGATATCGAAACTGTGGCGATCACGACGGCGGGCGATCTCGATGGTTTGAAGCTGAGCCACTGGTTTCGCGAACTGTTGGCGCAATTCGGCGAGCGCATCATGCGCATGAAGGGGATTTTAAACCTGCGCAAAGATCCCGATCAGTTCGTCTTCCAAGGCGTTCACATGCTCTTCGAAGGCCGTCCCGGCCGCCCGTGGGCAGAGCAGGAAGAACGTCTGAACCGATTGGTGTTTATCGGCCGCGAGTTGGACAAGGAAAGAATCACACAGGGGTTTCTCAATTGCATCACGAGCAGCAACGGGGCGTCATCCGCCGAAGATGTGGATCCCTTCGGTCGCAAGCAGGATGTTTCCAATTTCACCCTCGACCAAATTCGTTACTGGGTGCAAACGATTCTTAGTTTTCCGCCCGACGCGCCCATCGTGGTCAAAGAAGTTCCCTGCGTGAAAGCAGGATGCCCGCCCGTGGAAACCGCAATCATGGTATTTCTAAAAAATGAGCCGCCGCGCACCTTCAAGATTTTGGCGCGCATCAACGAAGTGAATTTTGATCATGTCTACAACCTGATAGAAAACCCCCTGCCCTGTTGCTGATTCGCGGTTTGGCGGCCCACCGCGCGGTTGAAGTCACAGTTTCACACGCCTCGGAATTGCACTGCAGCGACGCTACTCCGCCGCCAGTCGGCGCACAATTTCATACATGGCACGAATGCCGAAGTTGAAGCTCTCGAGGTGTATTCGCTCGTTAACGCCATGAACCAAGCCTTCGCTGCTGGGCGGGCTTCGACGAGGCATAAAACCGAGGCAAGGAATGCCCTTTTCCCGAAAAAAATGACAGTCGGTAAACCCGCGCACGAGCGGTGCTATCACCGGCACCCCCGCGTCATGGGTTTTGGCGAACTCGGTAATGACCTTCATCGCTTGCGGATGAGGCGGCGAGACCGCTGCCGGAAATGACAAGAGCACCTCGATCTTGATCGACTCGTCATCGATGAGCCGCCGGAGCTGATCGATCACCACATTCGGGTCTTCGCCGGGCAATAATCGAATGTCGATCTCGGCAGTTGCCACACCGGAAATCACGTTTACTTTGTCCGATCCCGTGATCCGGGTGATCGCGATCGTGTTGCTTACACTGCCGCGCTCGCGTGCATCGGCGAGAAACTCCGAGCGAAACGCCGAATCTTCCAATGCCCGACGCAAATCGCGATAGCCGCTCCGCCGGGGTTCAGGCTCCGTTTGGGCGATATCGGCGTAGAATTTTTGCACCTCGGCAACGACTTTGATCGGGCTTTGATATCTCATTACTCGATTAAGCGCTGCGATCAGTTTATGCAGCGCCATGTCGTTTCCGGGAGACGAGCCATGGCCTGGTGTTCCGGTTGCCGTGAGCCTCAGCCAAAGCGGCGTCTTTTCGGCCACACTCACATTGTATACTCGTGCGCGACCGTCTTCTCCGACACGAATACCGCCTCCTTCGTTAAACACCAAGTCAACATTCTCGAACAGTTCGGGATGGTTCTCCAAGAGGTATCCAGCCCCAAGCGCGCCGCCGGCCTCTTCGTCGGCGGTGCCAAGAAAGATCACGTCGCTCTTCAAAGCGATCCGTTGCCGCTTGAGCGCCAGCATTGCCGCGAGTTCCATGATCGCAGGCCCTTTGTCGTCAAGCGCGCCGCGGCCCCATATCACGCCGTCTTTGATCTCCCCGCTAAAGGGTTTGGCTTTCCAAAGTTTTTCGTCCGCCGGGACAACATCCATGTGATTAAGTAAAATTATCGATTTCCGCGAGCCGTCTCCGCGTAGAACGGCATACAGATTAGCGCGCCCAGTGGACGCCTCGATGATTTTCGCTTCAATACCCTCACGATCGAAAATGCTTTTGAGGAATTCGGCCGCTTTGATCTCGTTACCGGGTGGGTTTGTCGTATCGATCTGAATATACCGGCTCAAAAATGAGGCGGCTTCCTGCTCGATGTTTGCCCACTCGAGAACAGGTTCCACGCCTCGGCCGATATTCGGTGTGAGAAGAGAAATTACCACCACGGTAAGCCAAACTTTTATTTGCGCTCTATAGTTCATGAATGTCCCATTCCTCATAGCAAAAACGCTTGTATCAACTCGGCAATCTCCCGCTCCTGTTTTTCCGGATGACACCAGCGGATCTCCGGATCGCTTCGAAACCAAGTCAGCTGCCGTTTCGCCAGGCGGCGGGTTTCCTGTTTCATTTCCTCCAGCGCCTCCGGCAATTTCTTAGTGCCCTCTATGACTTCGCCCATCTGCCGATAGCCGACGCTGCGTAGCGGTTTGAGGTCCAGTCCGTAACCGCGCGCTATCAAGCCGCGCACTTCGTCGAGCAAGCCCGCGCGGATCATCTTCTCACTGCGCTGATTGATCAAATCGTAAAGCTCGGCGCGGTCGCGCAGCAAACCGATCTTGAGAACCTCAAACGGTTGCTCGTGAAATCGATGCTCATTTTGCCACGTGCTCAGCGGTCGGCCGGTGTTTTGATACACTTCCAAAGCACGAATGACACGCTGGCGGTCGTTGGGATGGATCTTTGTGTTGGCGCCAGGATCAACCGCAATCAGCCGCTCATATAAAGGTGCGAGCCCGTTCTCGGCGATTTCGCGCTCCAAGTTCGTGCGCAGTTGGGTATCCTGACCGGGCCCCGCGAATAGGCCGCCGGTCAGGGCCTTCAAGTACAAGCCGGTCCCGCCGCAAACGAGGACCCGTGCGCCGCGCTCGTGAATGTCCTCAATTGTAGCGTTAGCCAGTTGACGATAAAGCGCTGCGTTGAAATCTTCATCGGGATTTATGACATCGATCAGATGGTGGCGCACTCGCTCGCGCTCGGCTTTCGACGGCTTACCGGTGCCGATATCGAGATATCGATAAATTTGCTGCGAGTCCGCATTGATGATTTCAGCATCGATCGTTTCGGCCAAGGCCAAAGCCACCTCGGTTTTACCGACCGCCGTGGGACCGAGGATGATAACGAGTTTCGGTTTCATCTACGATGCGGGATTGATTGAAAGACAAATCGCAGCGCCATCCGAAGTCCTGGATTCTCGCTTAAACCATCCGGAAATGACACAGTCAGAATTAGTT
>DATBEY010000142.1:0-4426 GCA_036558765.1 Binatia bacterium
CTCCTTGAGGTCGTACAACATCGTGTGGCCGGTCTCGAGAAGTTGTTCGCGGCGGCGATGCCGTAACATGTGATGGCCGTGATAGGATCGAGGAATCTCCCGCACCAGATTCTTGCTTTTCATGATCACCGGAAACTGATCGGTTTCATGATGGGCACCGAGCGCCTGATGGCGGATGGGCACCGCAAAAAATCCCGCGAAGCCGTAGGTCTCGTAATCGCCCGCAGCTTCGAGATGGCGCCGGAACGGCTCGGAACGCACGTCGATGCAAAACACCGCTTGAGCTTGAGGACGCACGCTCATGGTGCCAACGTTGCCGTACGAGCCTTCGACGCCATCGCTCGTACCTCGCTCAATCGACAAGTTTGCAGCCAGTTGACCCAGCAATTCTTCTCGGTATCCCGCTTCGAAGGCTTGGAGCCAGACTGGTCCATGATCCAATGCGGGAAAACTCTCGATCCAGCCGAGCAGAGTCTGTAACGCTCCCGTCGGCGCTTGCGTTAGCAGCGCCGGATCGATGTGCAGTCCTCGCATCAGAGCAACCAGGTTCGATGCCGTGCTTATGTGAGCACGATGTACGGGTGAATCGCCCGTCACCGGCGCTGCAGAATTTTCTCGCCGTCGTATTTCTGCCGAAATCGAGGCTGCATTTCCTTCGATGCCCAACCGTTCGCGGCAGGTTTGCTGGACGAGTTCGCGCTCGTACCACAAGCGGACCGCGAGATACTGCATCAGATCGATGGGATAGGCGAGCTGCCACTCGTACTCGCTTTGGTCTGCGCGCCACTTGATGAAGGCTGTCCACCCCGGGAGGGCCGCCAGATGAAGCGCAAGATATTGCTGGCAATTTTCACGGTTGACGCCGAGCACGGCTAGCGTCTCGAGCAGCATGTCTTCAGGATAGACCGGCAAGGCGGCGAGTTTCTCGCGGCTGTTGCGAATACCGCAGGGAGACCACTCGTGCTGCGCGAGCAGTTTCCAAGCGGTGTAAAAGCCCTTCTCTCTCCCCGGCATCGACCAAGTGGCATGGCCTTCGTCCAAGAACACTGCGCACCATTTTGTCAGTTCGCGATTGATGGCCTCGGTGATTTGCGAGCCCAGGACGCGATCGCACCATCCAGAGAACGTCTCGCTAAGACTCGGGCGGCTGCGCTCTTGGGCTTCGCTCTCTGTGCGCTCAGTGGGGGACACTGACGACAGGCGCTCGGCCAAAGTTAAAACAGACGACCGGTCCGGGTGGAGTTCGAGGTCGCGGTTTAAGGTGTCTGGGGCGGGAGCCGCTATGTCCTGAATCATCAGGACGCGCAAAACCTCAGAATGGCTGACGACGCGCGCTCCGATCTCGATCTCCCGCTTTTCAGCATGAGTTTCTAATGCGGCGTCGAGATGCTGCGCGCGAATTCTCCCGGAAGAAAAATAATCGCGAAATGTTTCATTGGGCAAATAGCCTTTGCCGCCCAATAAATGCTGTGCCCTGCTAACAGCTTCTTCGAAATGAAGTTCTTCGAGACCATGCAACGGATTGTGATGCACGAATGTGCGCATGGGCCAGTAGTACGCGACAATTTCGCTCGCCAGCCGGATCAAAGCTCTTAGCTCCATCCGCTGGGCCTCGTTGAAGCTTGCTCGGATTACTTCTGCCACCGCATCATCTCCATCACGACCGGGTGGCGTTTTGCGAGCGGACCGACGTCGGGCCATTCAGGCCCAATCGCGCCGAGCAGCACGAGACTCAGCAAGAAAACCGCGAACAGCGCCAATTCGCGCGGGCGCAGATCTTGATAGCGAGTATCAAGGGGAGCGGGTCCGAAGAGGAGCCGCTGCATCATTCGGAACAGGTACCATGAGGCTAAAAACCAGCAGAACACGATAACAATCAGCCCTGCAGAGCTTGAAACTGACCGCAGCAGCATGGCGGCATAGGTCGAAAAAATCCCGAAGGGAGGAAGTCCGATGCCAGCCATAACCAACAGCGACACGACGATGGCAAAGCGCGGCATGGGCCGCGCCAATCCATGCATCTCGGCCAGCGTGAGATTGCTGCAGCGCCGCCCAAGGCATTGGCAGGCGAGCTGAAGGGCAGTGATGAGGACCGCCACCCCGGCGGCGTAGGCGACCGATTCGCTGGCGAGAGTTCCTGTTATGCTCGCGTGCCACCAGACCACCGAAAAAAAAGCACAGCCCGCATAGGCCAAAAGCTCCGGAATTTTGGTTTGAGCGAGAGCTTTCAGCGATCCATAAAGCGCGCCGAAGAGGGCGAGCACGCTTATACTTCGTAAAAGCATGGCGGAAAGTTGCGGCAGGACATGGGCCAGTGTGTACAAGCCTGTTGCCGGCAGGATCAAGGCAAGGGCAATGGACAAAAATCCCATTGACCGCGTCAGCGCGGCGACGTAGAGCCCGTGCAGCGGAAAAAGCGGCAGCAGCAGAGCTGCCAGGACGATCCATGCTAGCTCGCTTGGACGCCATGCCGGCAGCTGGGCCGGGAAGAACAATGCTCCAGCAACAGCCAGAGAAGCGGCAACAATGGAAAAAACTTTGCTTGGCCCGAGAGCGTCCACCGCGGGCGTGATCCAACCCCGGAGCCGTAGCGACAAAGCGTCGAGGTAAAGCCGGTTGAGCAAAAACAAGTAGAACCGGACTTGCAGCGTATTGAGCCAATCCGGAATGTGTATTTTCTGGCCATGGCTCTTGGCGTAAATCAAATACCAGCCGAAAATGATGACACACGCGAAGCTCGAGACAAGCAGATCGAATACAGGAGATGGTAACGAACCCGCTCTGAAGTGGGCAGAGACACTGCCCGGGGCTGGGAACAGGAACTCTGTAAAACGCTCCGCAGCGAGCAAGTAAGTCGCGATTACGACGAACAGCACGCAGAGCATGCTGAGCGCAATCTTCCAGGAAGCGACCGCGCGCAGACGATAGAGAGTTAAAATCGCTTGTGACGACGTTGCCCAGCCGAAGAACAGAAAGATCACCGCTCCCTGCGTGTCGCGGAGCGGAATGTCTACGAACCCATGAGCCGCCAGCACGATAACCAGCGGCAGGACCAGCGTCGTAACGAACCCGGTAAGCCAGGTGAGGATGGAAAACTCAGTGCTTTGAGCGAGCACAGTTTTTGGCGGAAATCTCGGCTCTTTGCGCGCGGCATGAATGAGATAGCCGCAGTTCAGGAAGATCGATCCCTTGAAAAGTCCGTGCGCAATCAGATGAAAGATCGCCAGACCGTAGGCGCCGACGCCGCACTCCATAATCATGAAGCCCATCTGACCGATGGTCGAGTAGCCAAGGGTCTTTTTGATGTCGCTCTGGACGAGCATCATGGAAGAACCGAGCACCGTCGTGAGCATGCCAACCGCAAATACCAAGTGAAGCGTGGCAGGAGCTTGGTCGTAAAGCGGCGCCAGGCGGGCCAGCAGGAATCCGCCGGCGTTGACGATTCCGGCGTGGAGAAGAGCGTGCACCGGTGTCGGCGCGTACAAGGAATCGGGCAGCCACATGTGCAGGGGAAATTGCGCCGATTTGGCCATAGCACCAATGAAGATCAATAAAGTGACTACGGTCGTGGCATTCAGCTCGATCCCTCCCGCCCAGAGCGAGACGATGATCTTGTCGGCGGCGGCGCGAGCGAAAAGCTGTTGCAGATCCAGCGTGCCGTACCAGTCGTAGGCGAGCACGACGGCAGCAAGAAACGCGGCGTCGCCGGCTCGTTGTATAATGAATGTCCGAAAAGCGCCGCGCACCGTAGGCGGATGCTGATAATTGTAGGAAAGCAGCGGCAAGAGCCAGCTCAAAAGCTGCCAGAAGACAAGCAGCAGCAACAAATTGCCGCTCGATACCATGCCGAATAGCGTAAATGTCGTGAAGGCGAGGAGGCTATGAAAGCACGCATAACCGCTTTCCTGCTGCATATAGCGGATGGAGAAGCTCTGGATCAGAAAACTGATCGCTGCGATATGGATGAGCATCACGGCCGAAAGCCGGTCGATGTGAAACGCGAACGCAGGGAGGCTGGCAACCGACCAAAACGTGAGGGTGCGTGGGCCACCGCTGATCACTTCGAAAAAGAGCAGGAGAGATAAAGCCAGAGCGCCGATTTCGGCGGCAACACCGATGCGGCCGACTCTCACACCGTTTCGGGCCGAGCCAATGAACAGTCCCGCCAGCAACGGCGCGAGAAGTAGAATCGCAAAACAATAGGGCAGCATGACGTCGACGCGAACTGTTCAGAGGACGGCCTCGGCATTTCTCGAAAATCAAGTCCATCTGCCGGGCAAAAAAAAGCCGGCCCTTTGACGAGGTCGGCAATCCCCCACTTAAATCGCCGTTTGAAAGATGCCTTCGGCAAAACTTTCTTATTCACAACGCATATTCAAGTCAAGCAAACAGATGTCGATTGCGTTTTTCATGTCAAGGCGGCTAT
>DATBEY010000143.1:0-3111 GCA_036558765.1 Binatia bacterium
GGCGCCGGACCGAGATAGCCATAGATGAGGCCGCCGAGGTATTGAACGGGATACGCCACTTGTTTGATTCTATCTTTGAACGTGCTGCCTGCCGGCTCCGCCGGTTGTTCAAGACATCTCCCCGAGGCCTCAAATTTCCACCCGTGATAAGGACAGCGAATTCCCTCTTCGTCGACCCGCCCGTAGGCGAGTGATGCCAATCGATGCGGGCAATGCTCACCCAGCAACCCGTAATTGCCTCGCTTGTCTCTATAGACGACTAGCTCCTCGCCGAGAATTTTCACCGGACGGATCGGTTTTTCCTCAGTCAATTCCGCGGCAGCCGCCACGGGGTGCCAATACCGGCGCAGCAGCTCGCCGCAGGGAGTGCCACGGCCGACCTGAGTCAGCAGTTCATTTTCTTCACGGGTCAGCATAGATTAGATTTCGTCATAGGGGGCTCAGCGTACTGCGCCCCCTATTTTTTTTTCAGCATTTGCTCGTAGCCGAGCTTTTCCAACACTTCCAATCCCGAATAGCCTTTGCGAATCCCATCCGCCATCTCTTGCTCTTTCCGATAAATCTCTTCGGCCGCGGCGATCACTTCCTCTTCTTTCTCTTTAACGATAATCACCACGCCGCTGCCGTCAGCAATGACGAGATCGCCCGGATGGCATTGCACGCCGGCAAACTGGATCTCCTGATTGTACGAATCCTGGATCACACGGCCGCGGGCGGTCATCGGCACCGCGCCGCGCGCATAAACGGGAAATTTAAGCTCGCGCGCCTCGTCGATGTCACGGGAAGCGCCGTCGATGACGACGCCGCTTAACCCTTTTAGTTTTGCCGAAAGTGCCAGGAGTCCGCCCCAACAGGAGAATTGCAGCTGGCCGCCATTGTCGATCACAATGATGTCGCCCGTTTTCGCCGCTTCGATCGGTGCGGTGCCCAAATGCTGCGTCGGCTGCTGCAACCCGGCGGGTTTGAGTTTCATCGTCACGGCTCGCCCGGCAATGCGCGGACAATCCCAGAGTGGGCGCACACCCCAGGTCGCGCCTTTCAAGGCCAAACTATCGAGCGCATCCGAGACTGCGCAGGTATCGAGTTTGGCTAAACGTTCAACAATCGGTTCCCGTGCCATTATCCTATTCGGGCGGACACTTAGGTCCGCCCCCACTCTTATGAAAATTCCGATCAGCGCAAAAATCCCCCGGTCCTACGGGCCGCCCCCGTTGCAAAAGGGGGCTATTGGGGGATTTCTCGCGGTTGGTCCAGACCACTACGGCTCATTTTCATGCGCGGTGTTGTACCGATTGGTCCATGAATTACTCTGTGTTTAATTCGTTCCCTACATCCAATATGCGAACGCCATGCCGCAACCGGTCGCCGCCGGCGACCGATACGTGGTCACGTATTCGAAATATTTCAATTCCCGGTCTTCCATCGCGCCGGCGAGCGCCACCCAATTGAGAATTTCCGAGGTGCCGCCGCGCAACCGCTCGCGCGGCAATCTGAATAGCAGCTCAGGCTTTTTATTTTTCAATCCGTCGATGGTCAGGGCGTCGATCTCTTCATCGATCACCACATGGCTCAATCCGCCAGAAGCCATGATCGCGACTTTCTGTCCGCTGTCCCACGATTCGATCGCCTTTCGTACCGCCCGACCGAATGCGTAACAGCGCTTCGGCGTCGGTTGATTGGGCGGATAGTAAGTATTCACCATCACCGGCGCCATCGGCAGTTTACCGCCCGGCAGAATGCGGCGATACAGAAAGCTGAACGCGTGACCAACGCCGATCTCTTCACGGAGCTTGTTGCAGCGCGCAACATCGAACTCGGCATCGACGAGGGCACGGATCAAATGATTCGCCAGCTCATGAGCGGTTTCGTACTGATCGGCTGTCTCCGCCCAACCGCGCCGCTCCGCATCTTTCCATCCCGCCGGTCGATGCTTGTTATCTTTGACGACCGGTAGAGTTTTGCCGTGATAGATCGCGAAGGTCGGCATGTTCTCGTCATGAAATTGCTCCTGCTGATCGTCGCCGAAAACAACCACCACATCGGCACGAGAGTTTTTCAGGGCAACGCCCAAATCTTCAACTGCCTTGAGGCAGGCCTCGTCGCGTTGGCGAAACTTTTCCGGCGTCAGCTCCGCTTCCAAACCCGGCTTTGCTCGCTTCAGCAGGCTTGTATAATCGAGCCGCGGATCAGTTTGGTCTTTTTTGAGTAGATGCTCCCAGTCCGAAGCGCGAATGCTTAACTGCGGGCTGTGCGATGTGCCGATTCCGATTACGACTTCAGCCATATTTCGTCCTCTTGCTCTTTTCGTCTCAGACGTTCAGAAGGATCGTCCGCTCGAATTTCTATCGAGAACAGATCGACGGTGTCAAGTTGGCGCGAAAAGGGCACCTTGGTTCGGATCACCCGGCGTGACGCTGAATTGTTGTTGCGTAAAGCAAGTTAGCGCTTCTTTGGCACCAGAATGTCTTTCAGCTGCGCCACCATCGCGGGCTTCAATTCGTAGAGCCCAGCGAGGTTCTTGGCAATCGTCTGCCCGTCGACCGGATCGACATCGAGCTGAGATTTCTTCGCCTCCGCAATCAGCCCGGGATCCTTGAAGGTCCGCATGAAGGCTTGCTGCAAGAGCGCGAGCCGATCCTTCGCCATGCCCGGCGGCACCGAAAACGGAAATTGCGCCACGTGTACATTGTCGGCAATTTTCAGGAGCTCGCGCGCTTCTTCAGTCTTGGCGTAGCTGATCGCCAAGGGAATATTACGATATTTGGGATCGGATTTTAGCGAAGTTTGCAGGACAGGGACAATTTTTTTGCTCTCGTAGGCCGAGCGCCAGACGGTTTCCACAGTGCCCCATGAGCCGCAATACCCGTCGACCTCGCCGGATTCCACCGCCAGGCGCGCATCCGCGCCGCCCTTGTAGCCATCGATAACTTCTATGGGCAAATTGAGCGCCGCTTTGAGAAGCTTGGGAATGTCCGAGGTGCTCGTGCCCGGGCCGATTGTGGAAATCTTTTGCGGCCGCTTGGCGTTGATCCAATCGTCCATTTTAGTGATGCCGCTCTGCTGATTGAAGGTGCACACCGTATCGTACGGGCTGGGAATCCCGAGATAGCC
>DATBEY010000144.1:0-13255 GCA_036558765.1 Binatia bacterium
GAACGTGGCGTATTGGTGATCTGTGCGGTCGCTGCACAGCCTGCCAGCAAGAAGAACGAAACCGACCAACAAAAGTTTTCAAACCGCCTCCTCTTCATACTGCGCTCCTTTCCGCGCGAACGATTTCATAAAGTCTAGCCCTGGAGATATCTTTCTCAAGGAGCTTTACTCGATCTTTTGTCAGTATCCCTCGATACGCGCTTCGCGCACTCGGGAATTCGGTTTAACACCGAGTATCCTGAGTAGGCCGTGGTTAACGCTGCTGTAAGGAAAGATACGCGGTTGGTGCACTCGGGGACCGGTCGTATCGGCTCAACCTGGAATAGGCGGCAGGTCAATCTGCCGCATCGAAGGGTAACTCGGAATAGGCAGCTTGGCTGCCGTCTTTGCCTTTGATAGGTTCAGTGCGCCGTATTCAAATTGGAGGTGCGCGATGAAACCACCAGTGCTTGCCGCGGCGATAATGTTATTTCTTGCCAACGGAACGGCTTTTGCGGCCGAGAAAATCCGCGTCGGCGTGCCGCAACAGGTTGTCCATTGGATGGTTTTTCCGCTCGCGCAACAAAAGGGCTTTTTTAAAGAGGAGGGATTGGATGCGGAGATCGTTCTCATCACCGGCCCGTCCGGCAGATCCGCTCTGATGAGCGGCGAAATCGACTATTACACGACGATCGCGTTCATCGTGCAGTCGGCGGTCGCGGGATTGCCGGTCAAAGTTGTCGCGGGTTATGTGAACTGCCCGCCGTTCATCCTCATGTCACGGCCGGAGTTCAAATCAGCGCAGGATTTGAAGGGGAAAACGGTTGGTGTCGGCGCACCACCCGGCAGCTCACCGGACGTGATTGCAAAGCTTTCGCTGAAGCATCTCGGCTTGGATCCCGATAAGGACGTCAAGTACGTCTATTTAAACTCCCATGAGCGAACCTATCTTGCTCTTGAGCAGGGCCTTTATGCAGCGGGCTTGATCCCGCCACCTTTCGACTACATGGGTAGTAAGCTCGGTCTCAATCCCCTCGCGCGACCTGCGGAGTTTCTCACTTATCCGGAGGATGGCCTGATCGCGACGGTAAACAAAATCAAACAAAAACCCGACGAAGTGAAGCGGGTCATTCGCGCCGGAATCAAGGCCAATCGCTACATTCGTACCCAGCGCGAGGGCACGATTCAATTTTTAATGGCTTGGCAGAAAGTCGATCGGGAAACCGCGACCGCCAATTACGATAGCGCAGTGCGAAGCTTTAACGACGACGGCTCACCGCCTGAAGCGGGGTTGCGCCTGATCGTCGACGAAGCAAAAAAGACCGCCAAAATTGACCGCGATATCCCACTCGCCAGTATCGCGGATCTTTCGATCTTGAGAGAAGCGCAAAAAGAGCTTGGCATCAGGCCCAAATAGCGCTGGCGGCTGAGGCGAGCGGTTCTGACTCGCGAAGCGCTGTCAGACGACGGTACCGTCTTCGTGCGTGCGCAGAAAATTCTCCCAAGCAGAACGCGCGGGCGCAAGTTTTTCCCGCAACTGCTGTTTGCGGCTGTCGCTCGCTGGTGTGAAGTTTAGCGCCGTTTGGATATTCTGTTCGAGGGGCGCGATTTGCTCGCAGCCGATGATGACGCTGGCGACGGGCTGGCTTAGATTGAACTGCAGGAGTTCGGCAGCGGCCGCTTGCCCGCGGCTGCTGCCCACAAGCATGCCTTGTCCCATGACCTTCATGGACAAAATGCCCATCTTTTTTTCCAGTGCCACGGGTAGTGCCGATTCTTCGAAGGCAGGAATCGGCTCCATTCTGCGTTGCGCGATTGGATTCGCCGATTGGGCTGCGTTGAGCGCCATCAGCACCGTGTCGAAATCATAGTGGCGCAAAGCCTCGGTCATGGCGACGCCATCGTTGTGGCCGGTGATCCCGATGAACCGGGCGATTTTTTGATCTTTCAGCTCCCTCACGGCGGTGAGAACTCCGTTCGGGGTGCCGATGCGCTCGAGGTCGGCGAGGTTGCTCAAGCTATGAATCTGGATCAGGTCAAGATAATCGGTCTGTAAAAACTTGAGGCTCGTTTCCGCGGAGCGGAGCGCACCGTCGCGATCGCGCAGATCGATCTTGGTGGCAAGAAAAACTTGCCGCCGTCGAGCTTTGGTAAAAATTCCGAGCCGTTTTTCGCTCAGCCGTTCGATGCCGCGCCGGGTGTAAGAACCCGCGGTATCGAAGTAATTGATGCCCGAAGCGAACGCTTTCTCGAGCAGCGCCTGCGCTGCATCTTCGCCTTCGATCGAACAGAAGCGCGTTCCGGAACCGAAACCAATGCAGGAGACCATTTCTCCGGTCATGCCCAAGCGGCGCTTCGGAACTGGAGCAGCGCCGGCTGCAAAGGCCCTTTCGCCGGTCCCGAACGCGACGGCAGCCGCAGTGGTTTTCAAAAACGCTCGGCGAGTCCAGTGCGTTCTCATACCGATTCCTTCCTAGTAGAAGAATCAAACCAACCCTGAAGATCATAAGCCAGCTTACTCCGGCATCGTCAAGCCTTTAGATAAGTGCTTCGTCCCGTAAGATGCCGCCTGGGAGAGCTCCAGGGCACTAGCTCTTAGATCGGACGGGTGCGACTATTAAGGTCAGCTCGGCGAGTGGCCTTGAAGCAACGCAGAGCTGGGCAGGAGGCAAAAAGGCTTGATTTTGCGTATCCATGGCTACGCGGCGAGCCGAGCTTTTCGTTCCGAACGACAAGCAGATTACCCGGAATGTGCGCGCCGGTGGTTGACTCAAATTTATTAAATTGATCAAAACACACTGTTAGATATGTAAATCAAAGTACAAACGAACAAAGCAGGCGTTCTTCTTTTGTGGAACATCGACGAGGATCTCAGCTGAAAGGATACTTTATGACATCGAGCAACGGCGTAACCATCAGGGTTCTTGCGCTTGCCATCCTGCACCTCTTCATCGGCCAATCTGCCGCAATCGCCTGGGAGCCCACTAAGCCGATTGAATTTATCATACCCGCGGGCACTGGCGGAGGCGCCGATCAAATGGCGCGGCTGATTGCCGGTATTGCGGATAAACATAAACTCTCGCCGCGCCCGCTTCTCGCGGTCAACAAGTCGGGCGGCGCCGGAGCAGAGGGATTTCTTTACGTCAAGGAAAAAAAAGGCGATCCCCACGTGATCGTCATCACGCTCTCCAACTTGTTCACTACGCCGCTTCACACCGGCGTGCCGTTCAATTGGAAGGATCTGACGCCCGTGGCGCGCCTCGCCCTCGATGAATTCATTCTCTGGGTCAATGCTGAGACGCCGTATAAAACGGCGAAGGAATATATCGCTGCGGTCAAGGAACGATCGCAAGGCGGCAACCGAATGAAGATGGGCGGCACCGGATCGGCCCAAGAAGATCAAATTATCACGATCCAAATGGAGCAGGCCTTAGGCGTTAAGTTTACATATGTGCCATTTAAAGGCGGCGGCGAGGTTTGCGTCAATTTAGTCGGTAAACATATCGATTCCACAGTAAATAATCCGATCGAGTGCGCGAGCCATTGGAAGGCCGGGCGAGTGCGACCGCTGGCGGTCTTCGACACGGCGCGCATTTCGGATGCCGCTTGGAAAGATATTCCAACGGTCAAAGAGGCCCTCGGCGTTGATATCCACTACCTCATGCTGCGCGGCATCTTCGGCGCGCCGGAAATGCCGAAAGACGCCTTGCAGTGGTACGTCGAGTTTTTGAAGAAAGTTTATGAAACAGCGGATTTCAAGAAGTATCTGTCTGATGGCGCACTCAAGCCGGCATTTGCCACCGGCTCCGAATACGTCAAGTGGGTCGAGGAAAATGAAAATCTGCACCGCGATCTCATGAAAAAAGGCGGTCTGTTGAAAAACTAATATGCGCGCTGCAGAGATCGTTACCGCATCCGTTCTAGGGCTTCTTGGCGGACTCGTCATTTTTGATTCAGTGCGCCTCGGCATCGGCTGGGGCACAGATGGGCCGAAAAGCGGATTTTTTCCGTTTTGGCTAGCAGTCATCATGGTGGTCTGCTGTGTAATCATTTGCTTGCAAGAAGGCCGCAGGGCGTCCGGTGCCTTCGTCGAGCGGGAAAAGATCAAGCCGGTCCTCAAGGTGCTTTGGCCTGCCGTTGCGGCCGTCGGGCTAATGGAGTGGCTGGGCCTCTATGTCGCAGCGGCGCTTTACCTGGGATTTTATATGCGCTGGGTAGGTCGCCATTCCTGGAGCCTGGTTATCGTGCTGTCGCTCGGCATACCCCTAGCGACATTTCTGATATTCGAAGAATGGTTTCTCGTGCCCATGCCGAAGGGGCCGCTGGAAGCTTGGTTGGGATACTGATGGGCATCGAAAATTTGTTCCTGGGATTTCAGGTTGCGATTACCCCATTTAACTTATGGGTTGCGGTGCTTGGTATTCTCCTCGGCACGATCATCGGCGTCCTTCCCGGTCTTGGCGGCGCCAACGGCGTCGCAATACTTTTGCCGGTGACTTTTACAATGCCGCCAACGTCCGGAATCATTCTTTTGACGTCCATTTACTGGGGCGCGCTGTTCGGTGGAGCGATCACGTCGATTCTCTTTAATATTCCCGGAGAGCCCTGGTCAGTGGCCACCACCTTTGATGGCTACCCGATGGCGCGCCACGGCGAGGGAGGACAAGCGCTTACCGCGGCGTTCACATCATCGTTCGTCGGGGCTTTTTTTTCGATTGTTTTGATCACCCTGTTTGCGCCGGTCCTGGCCGAAGTTGCCCTCAGGTTCGGTCCGCCGGAATTTTTCGCGATTCAATTTTTGACGTTTTCGAGCTTTGTCGGTCTAGGAGGCGGCAATCCGCTAAAAACCATCGTTGCCATTCTGCTTGGTTTTATACTCGGCGCGGTCGGTCTCGACATCGTCACCGGACAACTGCGCATGACCTTCGGCTTCAACGGCCTTATGACCGGATTTGATTTCATCATCGCAGTCATTGGATTATTTGGCATCGGTGAAATTCTGCTCACTGTCGAGGAGGGGCTCAGATTCGAAGGAACCAAAACCAAAATGGATCCGCGCGTCGTCTTGAATACCTGGAAAACGCTCCCAGCTTACTGGCGAACCTTTGTGCGCAGCTCCTTCATTGGATTTTGGATGGGTTTCAAGCCCGGCGGGGCGACACCCGCGTCCTTCATGAGCTATGCCTTCGCGAAACGATTTTCAAAGCACCAGGACAGATTCGGCAAGGGTGAAATCGAAGGCGTCGTCGCTCCAGAAACCGCCGCGCACGCTGCGGGAGTGGCGGCGATGTTGCCGATGATCACTCTGGGAATCCCGGGATCTCCTACAGCGGCTGTCATGCTCGGCGGGCTCATTATTTGGGGACTACAACCGGGCCCTCTGTTATTCACCGAAAAGCCAGATTTTGTCTGGGGGCTGATCGCAAGCATGTATACCGGAAATATTATCGGTGTTCTCATGGTGCTGGCTTTCGTACCGTTCTTCGCGGCCATCCTGCGCATTCCTTTCGCCATCCTGACCCCGCTCATTATTGTCGTCTGTGCCATCGGTGCCTACGCTGTGCACAACAGCATGCTCGATATCTGGTACATGCTGATTTTTGGCGTAGTCGGCTACATCTTCAAAAAGCTTGACTATCCTCTGGCTCCGCTCGTCTTGGCCTTGGTGCTCGGAGACATGGCGGAAAACGCGCTGCGCCAGAGCCTGATTATGTCGCAAGGATCCCTCAGGATCTTTTATACGAGTCCGATCGCCGCCACGATCATGCTTTTCGCGATTTTTATTTTTGCGCTGCCGATCATAAGCAGCGGCTGGCGCCGACTGCGCGGATTGCCTTTGACAACGTCTGCGGCACGGGAAATCTGATCTGGCATTAGGTTCAGTGATGGAATCGTTAGTCCAAGCGGAGTTCTGGGCTCGTTGGCTGGGCATTGTCGTTATCGATCTGTCCCTCGCCGGAGACAACGCGTTGGTACTCGCCATGGCTGTTTTGACTTTGTCGCCGCGTCAGCGGCTTGTGGGATTGATCGGTGGAACCCTCGGAGCGGTGGTGCTGCGGATTCTGCTGATCGCCGTAATTACGCAGGTGTTGCTGATTCCGCTGCTTCAAGCGCTCGGCGGTCTCGTTCTGGTATGGATCGCGATCAAGCTCGTGCGCCAGGACGGGAACGACGAAAAAAATCACAAAATGCGTCAAGTCGCGAGCCTGTGGGAAGCGATCGGCATTATCATCGTCGCTGATCTGATCATGAGTCTCGATAACGTTCTGGCGGTGGCCGCAACCGCTCATGGTGACCTGAGGCTCGTGCTTTTCGGTATTGGGCTCTCCATTCCGATTGTGATCTGCGGCAGCACTCTGCTCGCGCGTTTGATGGATCGTTTCCGTTGGATCGTGTGGGTGGGCGGAGGAGTCCTTGGCTGGGTGGCGGGTGAACTCGCGGTGACCGATACGCTGGTCGAGGCGTCCATCGGTTCGTGGCAAAGCGTCATGCACTGGGTTTTACCGGCTCTTTTGGCCGGTGGTACAACGTTGTTCGGTTGGCTCAGTGCCGAGCCTGCAGCTCGATGATCAGCAACATCGTACAAAGCTGCCAGCGATTGTCTTGACAACCGAAGGTGCTATGGATACGGCTATGGTCAGACCAGCGGACAGCTAGACCAAAATGCTGAAGGCCATCAAAAAGACACGGATTCACGAGGAGGTCTTCAGTCAAATTCATGAGCTGATCAGACAAGGTCGGCTCAAGGCGCGCGATCAATTGCCGTCTGAGCGCGAACTGGCGGAAACTTTCAAGGTGAGTCGAACTTCTGTGCGCGAGGCGCTGCGCGCATTGGAAACTCAGGGGCTCATCGTCAGCCGAACCGGCATGGGCAATTTTGTCGTCGATCTGCCGGTTGAAGTTCTCGTCGGACCGCTCGCACGCCTACTGATCGACGAAAAAAAGTCACTCGCGGATCTATTCGAATTGCGCAAGATCATCGAGCCGGATATCGCCGCGCTGGCGGCCGAGCGAGCGAGCGAAAGGGATGTCGCGCAACTCAGGAGAATCCTCGCCGAGCAGATAGCAGCGGTTAAGCGCGGAGAGACGGGAGTGGAGGCGGATGCCGAGTTGCATCTGTGGATTAGTCGCGCCACGCAAAATCAGGCGCTCCAGAGATTGGTTTCGGGACTGATGGAAATGCTTAGCCGCAGCCGCGAAGAATCGCTGCAGACGGACCAGCGTAGAGAATCGTCCATCGCTGCGCATCGAAGCATAGTCGCCGCGATCGGAAAACACGACAGATCAAAAGCTCGCAGCGAAATGTTGCGCCATATCGAAAGCGTCGAAAAAACTGTGCTGCTATCCAATCCGGCATTAGAAAACGAGAATTCAATGGCTGCGCGGGAAAGCGAGAACTCACGATCGAGAAAGCAGAGGTCGATATCGAGCGCGGGCCAGGTCCCATCGGCTCATCGATTAGGTCGACGAAATCACACTCTGATCAGGACCCCAAGCGAGAGGTAAACATGGCGACATCACCAACTTCCGAAACAAAAAAAGAAGCGACCGGGCCAGTGATCTCGGGTGGTCACTTGGTGGCAAAGGCTCTCAAGAACGAGGGCGTCGAAGTCATCTGGACGCTCTGCGGCGGTCATATCATCGATATCTACGACGGCTGTCTCGATGAAGGGATTAAGATCATCGACGTGCGCCACGAGCAAGTTGCCGCGCATGCGGCGGACGGCTATTCGCGCCAGAGCGGTAAAATCGGCTGTGTCGTCACGACGGCAGGACCCGGCACGACCAACGCCATGACCGGGATCGCTAACGCGTTCCGTGCCGAAAGTCCGTTGCTCATGATCGGCGGCCAGGGGGCGCTCAGTCAACACAAGATGGGCTCGCTGCAGGACTTGCCTCACGTCGATATCATGTCGCCGATCACGAAATTCGCTGCCAGCGTGCCGCATACCGAGCGCATCGCCGACATGGTTTCGATGGCGTTTCGCGAAACGGTCAATGGCGCGCCGGGCCCGAGCTATCTGGAAATTCCGCGCGACGTGCTCGACGCCAAGATCCCGATCGAACGCGCGCGCATCCCCAAGCCCGGCGCCTATCGTGCTTCGACCAAATCCATCGGTGATCCGACGGATATCGAACGACTCGCCGATCTCCTGGTCAATTCGGAGCGACCGGCCGCCCTTTTCGGCACTCAGGTGTGGACTTGCCGCGGCCATGAAGCGGCGGTGGAGTTTTGCCGCGCCCTCAATATTCCTGGATATATGAACGGGTCGGCGCGTGGCATTTTCGCGCCGGGAGATCCGCACGGGTTCAATCGAACGCGCAGTTACGCCTTCGACAAAGCAGACGTCATTCTGATCGTCGGCTGCCCGTTCGACTTTCGTCTGGGGTATGGCCGCCGTTTGCGCGCCGACGCTACCGTCGTCCAGATCGATCTCGATTATCGCAACGTCGGCAAGAATCGCGACATCTCACTCGGCCTCGTCGGCGACTGTGGCGCGATTTTAAAAGCCGTCGCGCAAGCCGCCACCGGGCGCGCATCCAAGGGGAACTCGCAGCGCGCCGAATGGATGAAGGAGTTGCGTGCCGCCGAAGCCAAGGCATACGAAAAACTTTTGCCTTCGTTCAAATCGGAATCGTTACCGATCAATCCGTACAGGGTCGCGTATGAGATCAACGAGTTTCTAACCGACCATACTGTCTATATCGGTGACGGCGGTGACGTGGTCACGATCACCGCGACAGCTGTGGAACCGCGCAAGCCCGGCAACTGGATGGATCCGGGACCGCTCGGGACCCTAGGGGTGGGCACTTCCTTCGCGATGGCCACGAAGTTCGTCCATCCCAAAAAAGAAGTGCTCTGCTATTACGGCGATGGCTCCTTTGGGATGACGTCCTGGGACATGGAAACCGCGCAGCGCTTCAAATTGCCGTACATGGCCGTAATCGGCAACAACTCGGCGATGAATCAAATCCGCTGCGGTCAAATCGGCAAGTATGGCCCCGAACGCGGTTGCATCGGCAACAAGCTCGGCGACGTTGATTTCGAAAAGTTTGCCGAATGCTTCGGTGGTTGGGGCATCGCAGTACGCGAGCCGGCTCAGATTCGACCGGCATTAGAAAAGGCGCGCGAGCGGGTAGCCGGCGGACAGTGCGCGATCGTCAACATCTGGGTCGACATCAACGAGTACGCGCCGGGCACCAAGGCGCAGACGATGTATAAGTGATATCTGCCAAGCGCATAATTATGCACCCACTGAAACAATGTTGATCACCACGAAGGACATGGAGAGCACGAAGTTCGAAGCAACAATTTTTTGACGCCTTGGTCCTTCGCGCTTCGCGGTGAAAGGGATTTTCTTTAAGGAGACTAGCAGCGATGGGAAAAGCGCTCGAGGGAGTTCGGATTCTGGATATGACACACGTGCAGTCGGGGCCGACGTGCACACAGATATTGGCATGGTTCGGCGCCGATGTCATCAAAGTCGAGCTGCCCGGCCGCGGCGATATTACACGAGGGCAATTGCGCGACAAACCCGGCGTCGACAGCTTGTATTTCACGATGCTCAATTGCAATAAGCGCAGCATAACGATCAACACCAAGCACGAAAAAGGCAAGGAAATCTTTCGCAAGCTCGTCGGGTGCTGCGACGTCATGGTGGAAAATTTCGCTCCGGGCGCTCTCGACCGACAAGGATTTACCTGGGACGTGCTTCAAGAGCTCAATCCGCGCCTGATCTATGCATCGGTCAAGGGCTTCGGTCCGGGCCCCTATGAAGAATGCAAAGTTTACGAAAATATTGCCCAGTGTACGGGGGGTTCGGCGAGCACCACTGGATTCGATGACGGTCCGCCACTGGTCACGGGAGCGCAGATCGGCGATTCCGGCACGGGCATTCACCTGGTCGCGGGTATTTTGGCAGCACTTTTTCAACGGGAAAAAACCGGCAAAGGACAACGCGTCATCTGTGCCATGCAGGACGCGGTGCTGAATCTTTGCCGGGTGAAGCTGCGAGACCAGCAACGGCTCGCGGCCGGGCCATTGATGGAATATCCGCAATACCCCAATGGTGTTTTCGGGGCCGCGGTGCCGCGCGCGGGCAACGCATCGGGCGGAGGCCAGCCAGGCTGGGCGGTGCGGACCAAAGGAGGCGGTCCGAACGATTATATTTACGTCATCATTCAGCCGCCCGGATGGGAGCCGCTCATGAAACTCTGCGGCCGTCCCGAGTTGATCACGGATCCCGAATGGGCGACGCCGGAAAAGCGTCTGCCCAAGCTCGACAAGTGTTTCGCGATCATCGAGCAATGGACCATGACTCTCGACAAATTGGAAGTGATGCGGCGGCTCAACGAATTCGACGTGCCGTGCGGCCCCATCCTCGATATGGGCGAAATTGCCGCCGAGCAGGCGCTGCGCGAAACCGGCACCGTGGTCGAAGTCGATCATCCGAAACGAGGCAAGTTTCTCACGGTGGGAAATCCCATCAAACTCTCCGATTCGCCGACGGAAGTGAAGCGGTCGCCGCTGTTGGGCGAGCATACGGAAGAGATTTTAAAGTCCATCGTGGGCTGGAGTGAGGCCGAGATCCAGAGCGCCCGCAAAGAGGGCGCGATCTGATCCGACAGCTGGTTACCCTGTCTCGGAAAGAATTTCTCACCGGGCCCGAAAAATAAGGTGGCATCCCGAACAAATGTGAGGGATCTTTTCCGAAAGTCGGCATCCCGTTGCGCTCGATGAAAATTCCGCGACCGAAAAAATCCGAGTGAGTACTCCTACCCGGTTTCCCCGTGTCACCAGCAGGCAAACTTCGGAGGCGTTGATGAACCAGAAAACCTTGCGTGCTTTGATCGACAATGCTCGCTCAGCTGGACGAGTGGCTTTGGGCGCGCCGGAAGCTCAGCTGTTCTGCGATCGGTATGGGATTTCCACGCCGAAGCAGGGTTTGGCAAAGACTTCTACAGAGGCCGTCAAGCTCGCGGGGCGCTTTGGATTCCCAGTTGTGCTGAAAATCGTTTCCGATGACATTCTGCACAAGACCGAAGCCGGAGGCGTAATCACCAGTGTCGGTAGCGCTGCGGAGCTCCGGCGCAGCTTTGACGAACTGATCAAGAACGCCAAACGATACAGAAAAAATGCTGCAATTCAGGGCGTCCAGGTTCAGCAGATGCTAAAGGGCGGACAGGAAGTCATGGTCGGCGCCGTCACCGACCCGAGCTTCGGAAAGTTAATCGCATTCGGTCTGGGCGGCGTCCTTGTCGAAGTGATTAAGGACATCACCTTCCGCTTGGCGCCGGTTGGCAAGAAAGACGCGATGTCGATGCTCGATTCCGTCGGGGCTTCGGAAGTGCTCCGGGGTGTGCGCGGCCAAAAAGGCGTTGATCGCGCGGCATTGGCAGACATGATCTGCAAAGTCTCCAAACTGGTGAATGATTTTCCGGAGATTCACGAAGTCGATCTAAACCCGATTTTTGCGACGGAGAAGGGCGCGCACGCAGTGGATGTACGCATCGTGCTCGGCGATAAGCCGGCGATGCGCCAGCGGTTCGACCAGAGCGAGATCCTCGCTGCCATGCAGCGGATCATGAATCCGCGCGCGGTTGCCGTGATCGGCGCTTCTTCAGAGGACGGGAAGATCGGCAACTCGGTGATGAAAAATCTCATCAACGGCGGCTACCAGGGCGCGATCTATCCGATTCATCCGAAAGCGGATGAAATCCTGGGCTGCAAAGCCTATGCGAGCGTGCTCGAGGTTCAAGACGACATCGATGTCGCTGTGTTTGCGATTCCTGCGAAGTTTTGCTCGGTCGCAATGGAGGAAGTCGGTCGAAAAAAAATTCCCGGCGCCGTGATGATCCCTTCCGGATTTGCCGAAGTGGGCGAGCAGGCGCTACAGGACGAACTGGTCGCCGTCGCGCGCAAGCACAACGTGCGCGTGATGGGACCGAATATTTATGGGTTTTATTACACGCCGCAAAACCTCTGCGCGACCTTCTGCACGCCGTATGATGTCAAAGGCAAGGTCGCGCTCAGCTCGCAATCCGGCGGCGTCGGCATGTCGATCATCGGATTTTCGCGCACCACCCGGATGGGCGTTTCCGCCATCGTCGGTCTCGGCAACAAGTCGGACCTCGACGAAGACGATCTGCTGACCTATTTCGAGCAGGACGACAACACGCAAGTGATCGCCATGCACTGCGAAGATTTGAAAGACGGCCGCGCCTTTGCGGATGTCGCGAGCCGAGTGTCGAAGAAAAAGCCGATCGTCATGCTCAAAGCCGGCCGGACCGCGCTCGGCGCACGCGCCGCCGCGTCGCATACGGGCGCGCTCGCCGGCAACGATAAGATCTACGATGACGTGCTGCGCCAGTGCGGCGTCATTCGTGCCAAGAGTCTCAATGACATGCTGCAGTTTGCTCGGGGGCTGCAAGTGCTGCCAACCCCGAAAGGGGAGAACATTGTCATTATCACCGGCGCCGGTGGTTCCGGCGTTTTGCTGTCGGATGCCTGCGTCGACAACGGTTTGACGCTGATGAAGATGCCGCCGGACATGGATGCAGCGTTCCGAAAATTTATCCCCCCTTTTGGCGCCGCGGGAAACCCCGTCGACATCACGGGCGGCGAGCCGCCGACGACGTACGCGAACACGATCCGCTATGCGCTCGGCGAGCCGCGGATACACGCTTTGATCCTCGGCTACTGGCACACGATCATCACGCCGCCGATGGTTTTTGCGAAACTCTGTGCCGAAGTGGTCGAAGAAGCGCGTGCGAAAGGCGTCGATAAACCAGTGGTGGCGTCGCTGGTCGGCGACGTGCAGGTGGAAGAGGCGAGCGAGTATCTCTACGAAAGAGGCATCGTTGCCTACCCGTACACGACCGAGCTGCCGGTCGCGGTGCTGGGCGCGAAGTACAAGTGGGCGAGGGGAGCGGGAGTCATTTAGAGTAAGTCTCGCTCAATGCAAAAATTACGCTTTTAGTTGTCATTTCGGGCTAAGCCGGCGATAGCTGGCGCGACCCGGAACCCAGCGATTTCAACCTGGATACCCGCTTTCGCGGGTATGACGATTTACACCGCTCGCGTTTGTCTCCGTGAGAATAGCGATGCTGCGGCCGCTTACCGATACACTTCTTCGGGCATATTGAACGCTGCGTTTTCTTTTGCTAGTTGCTCCTCGAACATCTTGCGAATGTAGGGATCCTCGTCGCGGTACTCGATGGTATTGCCGCCTTCTTTGATGTCGAGATTCAATCCGCGCCAATCCACGCCGGGAAT
>DATBEY010000145.1:0-4322 GCA_036558765.1 Binatia bacterium
CGGGTAAATTTTCGCACAGTGTCGCGCTTTTCGCGAATGTAAGAAATGCGCGATGCGACGGGCGTAGTCGGATACGCGCCGCCGAAATCCTCCGGTTCAGCGATAATGCTGAGGTTAAACTTGCGCGCGAGACTGGTCACCGGCGGCTGCGCGACCATGCCGTGAACCACTTTGGACTGAATCGCCGCCATTCGCGCCGGTTGACCCCCGGGAATCTGCAGCACCGCAACATCGATGTCCGGTTTAAGACCCCACTTTAGGAGAATCTTCCGGGTCGCATAATCCGAGTTGGAGCCAAAACGGCTGACCGAAAGCTTTTTGCCTTTTAAATCTTCCGGCTTCTTGATCTCGGGCGAAACGATCATGCTATAGGCAAGAACGTTGAGTAAGCCGGCAATCAAGCTGACATCGGCGCCGCGCAAGCGCGCCACCACAGGCGCGTTACCGCCGACCTGGGCGATCGGCACATCGCCCGACATCAACGCCTGGGTCGCCTTGGATCCGCCGTCGACGTAAATCATCGTCACGTCCAGACCGTTTTTTTCGAATAGCCCGGCTTCCTTGGTAATCCAAAAAGGCGCTTGCGACCCGGCGATCGCGCTCCAGCCGATGGTCAGCTTTTCGAGGGTCGCCGCCCGAACCGCAGCCTCGTCACGAACGAATCCGCTAGACAGAAGCACCAATAGGGAAGTTATCAACCGGCGACGAGCGTTTTTGCTGTGCATCACTCGATGATTCCTTTATCCTGCCATCTCTTTACGCCGCGCCTTCCCACTTGTCCACGTCCACTTCCCAGCCTTTCGTCTCTGAAAGGTCGAGCGCGTTGCCTTCGATATCGCGGAAGCGCAGCTCCGCGTAAGGGCGTGTCGCCGGCCGGGGCGCAATTTTCAAGACTGTGCTTAGTTCCGCCACCGTCGCCTGCATTTCATTGGTCAGAAAACCGATGTGATTGATGCCGTACTTGGCTTCGTGCCCTTCGATGCGATTGTAAAACGGATGGATCGCGAGATTGGTTTTGCCGTCGGCGCAAAAACGGTTGCCGCGGCCCTGCTCGCGGCGTTGGTAACTGGACGGAATTTCGCGCAGGCGAAATACCTGGGTGTAGAACTGCAGCATGATCTCCGGATCGAGCGCGTTGTAGGCGATGTGGCGCACGCGCGGAAAACGTTTTTCTTTGCTCGCCGGAACGCCGAAGCTGCTCGTAGACATAGTCACGGGGCGGCACTCCGGGTCGTGGATGCGGATCTCGCCGTGCTGCAGATCATTCGGTTCCTGAATGATCATGCCGCGCGGATTGAATCTAATGAAGCGTCCTTTCACCTCTTCCAAATCCTCGACCTGCAGTCCGATATGGTGCAGTCCAAGTTCCATGTGCATTTCGCCGAGGCTTGGCCGTTTTTTGAAAAAGGTCAGATTGTAGTAGCCGTCCGTGATGGAAATATCTCCCTCGGCGGAGCGGCCGAGTTCTTCGGTACCAAGAAAGCGGCGGTAAAACTCCGCGAGTTTTTCCGGCTCGTTTGCAAGATAGGCAATGTAACGAAGCGTTGTCATGGAAACCCTCCTACCGGATTTGGAGTAGTGGAGTGATGGAGTGGTGGAGTAATGGGTGTTTCAAAATCTGATTCTCTGTCTGTCGACCCAACACTCCAGTATTCCAGTACTCCATCTTTTTTAATCCCTAATGTTCTGCGTAAACCATTCGAGGGGCAGCGGATGACCGAGTCCTTTGGCTTTCGCCAAATTGTACGCGGTGCCGCCGACAGCGGCGAATTGCAATCCTTGCGTGCCCTGATTATTCAAGAAGGTGATCTGTTGATCGCTGGTTCTTCCGGCCCACCGGCCGGCCATAATGTCCGGCACGGTGCCGATCGCAGGATTGTCGATTTCGAAATGCGGCGAGCTCGGGATTTTTTTCTTTTCCTCCGCCGTACCGGCGATAAAACCGAACATGCCATCGCTGCCGGTCACAACTTCCGCAGCGTTTCGGTCGGCAAATAAGGTCGAGGTCCCTAGTCGCGCGCGCACGTCAGCGCGCGCGAGCACATCCGGACCGGCTTCGTTGTTGCGTACGTTGTTGATGTGCATACCGGGCTCGAGCCATTGCGCTTTGATTACCGGGATCAACGAATCCGTGGTGAGCGAGACGACATCGGCTCCGCGCAGCGCTTTTTCGGCAGAATCCACGGGAATAATTTCGATATCCAACTTTTTCGTCATTTCAGCGGCAAACGCTTCGCGATTCTTTTTTGTCGGGCTGAAGACGCGCATGGTCTCGATCGGCCGCACCTGCTTGATCGCTTCCGCATAGGTGCGAGCCATTCCCCCCGAGCCGATCATGGCGAGAACTTTGGCATTATTGCGCGCGAGATATTTTGTGCCGATTCCAGCGCAGGCACCGACGCGCATATGCTGTAGATAGCCATCATTCATCAGCGCGAGAGGCTCGGCGTTTCGTGTGCTGAGCAGAAAAATCAAGCCGCAGTAGCGGCCGCGCTCCATGCAATATTTATCTTCGACCATGAAGCCATCCTGGTTTTCCCACGCCAGCATGTCGGACTTCATACGGATCGCAAACACGCCGAGCTTCCGCGAAGCGCCTTCCATGGTGCCCCAACGATAGTAGTGCGGCTCCTGCGGCACATAAAAGTCGATTCTCGGACGGTAACCGGCATGTTGCTGGTTCAAATCGCGGTAGGCCTCTTCCATCGCGTCAATGCAAGTCTTCATGTCGAGCACTTGCTGAATCTGCTCGTTGGTTAAAAAAATCATTAACGATGCTCCTTCAATCCGATTTGCTCCGCAGTTCGCGCGCTAGCGTTGGCCCTTGATATAGCCGGTTCATTCCCGGCTGTAAACCGCTCGGCACTCGGTGCAATTGCGGAACGTAGTCTGTCTTTTCAGGTGACTTCAGAAAAATTTTTAGAAAAATTTCATTTTCTTATTGCCTGAGCAGAAACAATTCTGTAAGTTGGCCGAGGATGCGCATCGGTCGTCTCACAACCCATCCAAACATCAAAACCATGCTTGGCAACGCGGCGCGGCGTTTAGCCGTCGTCGTCTCGCTGGCTGCCGTTGCTCTTATTTCCGCACCATTCGTCAGTCCACCGCAGCGCGAATCCGAGCGGCTACCGCGAACTGAGCCGCCAAAAACGCAGTCACGTATCGGCGTCACTCTGCGCTCCGGGGACACTCTGCTCGGCGTGCTCAAACGTTTCGGAGTCGCGACGCCGTCGGCCCACGCGCTTCTCGAAAAGGTGCGCCCGCTGATGAATGTTCGAAAGATCCAGCCCGGCAATGACGTTCATGTGGTGCTCGACAGCAAAAACAAAACCGTCGAGGCAATGGAGCTTGTCGTTGATGACAACTTGGTTCGTGTCAAGGCAACCGATGCCGGATGGTTCGCCGAACGTCAAGAAATTCCGTTTGTGACGAAGAGCCGTCTCGTGCGCGGCACGATCAACGGCAGCCTTTACGGAGCCGGCATCGCAGCAGGACTTTCACCGCAACAGATCTTGGAACTGGCACAAATTTTTGAGTCCGATATCGACTTTTTTTCCGATTTCCATTCCGGAAATCACTTCAGCGTTATCGTCGAGGAGCGCCGCTACATTGATGGCCGACGCGCTGCCGGACGGGTTTTGGCGGCGGAGTTGGATGCCGAAAATGACACCTTCGATGCATTTTATTTTCCCGGTCAACTCGACGGTGGACAATATTACAATAGTAACGGTGAAGCGATGCATCGTTCCTTTCTGCGCGCGCCGCTGAGCTACGCGCGAGTTTCATCGCCGTTCAGCACCAATCGTTTGGATCCGATTCTCCGCACCGTGCAGCCGCATCTGGCAATTGATTACGCTGCACCCGCGGGAACCCCGGTGGTGGCGATCGGTGCCGGCCGAGTTGAATTTATCGGATGGCAAAATGGCTATGGCAATGTCGTCGATATTCGCCACTCGGGAAATTATACGTCGCGCTATGCACATTTCTCGCGCTTTGCGGCGAACCTGCGCAGAGGTCAATCCGTCAATGCTGGCGACATTATCGGCTACGTCGGGCAGACGGGTCACGCAACCGGGCCGCATCTCCATTTTGAGTTTTTGCACGGCACCACAAAGATCAACTTTCTTGCCCTGCGGCTTCCTACGATCCAGCAATTGACCGGTGATGATTTGCGCCGCTTCACTCGTTTACGCGATCAGCAGTTGGCGATGCTGCACCCGAGCAGCGTCGCTCAGAGCGCGCAAAAAAGTTTTTGAGCTTACTTTCTGTTTCAGGCTGCCAAAGACTTTTGCGTCGGTTAAACCGATCGTCGCACCGGTCCT